>DRJN01000452.1 GCA_011052165.1 Gammaproteobacteria bacterium | reverse complement strand
CCCGGAGCCGCCATTGTGTTGGTCATCAGACCCAGGGCGAGTATGCCTATGGTTGTAATGCTGGTGACAATCAGTTTATTGCGTAATCGTTTTTCAGTATTCATGATAAAGTCCTCGGAAAAAGCATTTGCTTATCTGTGCATCCTGCCCAAACTTAGAGGAGCGGCATCCGGAAGCTGCTCTGTAATAAATAGCGGGCCTTGGGCGTCGCGCCTTCACCCCAGCCGATTGCGGTTATCTGAAACGCGTATGGACGCGGGTCTGAATTATTTCTGTTGTAGTTACTCAGTGGCCGACCCGCTCGCCCCATATACTCGATGATGTAACGGGGTTTCTGCGACACTGTGGTAAGGGTGGTCACTTCAACGGCATCACCTGCCACCAGCCAGCCGGCATCATCAAAAATATTGGTTGTAGATGGTAAAGGATGGGCTGCCACACCTACCACCGGCGCACGTTGTGAATACAGACCGGCTACGGGTGATGTTGCATTGAAGTTGGTAACCAGATCAGCAACACTGAGTATATTGGCAGCCAGGAACGTCTCACCGGCGCGTAGTGCCGCTTCCGTAGCCTGGAAAGCGATCTGGCGTTGAGTGTTATTGTTGGCCATTTTTTCCTGTAAGGTGGTAGTCCCCATGGATGCAACGCCGATCATCGTCATGACCAGCAATATCAACAGACTAATAGCCAGCACGGCGCCGCGCTGGGCGTTGTAGCCTTTAGCGAACGGTTTATGATGTGAATGGCTGGTCATATTCGGTTACTCCGGCTTGTGGGAAATCATCCGCCGCGATTGCGCAGGCGAACGGTAGTGGTGAAATCCTGAAAGTACGTGCCGCCAGGCACGTAATTCACGGTATCAAAGCGCAGCGTCATACGTACGCTGGCGATAACGTTCCATTGGGCTGTAGAAACTTGATCTGCTCGCAGGTATCGCTCGACGCCCGGTGAAGTCGCGGCGTCAGCATCAATGCCATAGAGAATTTGCATGCTCTGCACGCCTTCTACCAACTCGTTAGCTACCGTAGCAGTGCCGCAGTTGTTGCTGTTAACAAACAGGGATGTGCCGACACCGGATGTACTGGCGCAGATATCGTATGTTGAGGTACTTACCTGTGTGGCGCCGGCAACCGATGCTCTATCGGCGCCAAATATGTAGTACAGGTCGCCGTCGAGATTGGACTGGCCAATGTTAGGTCCCGAAGTCGCCGTTATGCCGGAAGCATGCTTTATGGTTCCGCCACTACCGGACGGGGTGTTGGTGATCATAAATACCGTGGCGGTTGCACAGTCCCCTACAACCATAATGTCAAACTGCTTCAGGGAGTTGTAGCCGATGCTGGTATCGTCGAGTTTGATATCACTAGTAGCCGATTGCATCGGTGCTGTCAGGCGGATACTACCACCGGAACCGGCCCGGCGGATGCTGATGCTATCGCTACCATTGACACCGGCACCATCGGTTCCGAAAATCGGTGTCCCCAAATCGTATGCTGAACCGATGGTCTTGTCCGTCAGGTCATTACGAAAGGGATAGCTCGGGGCTTCGCTGTCCAGGCAACCCAGATATCCTGCAGCACTAATATCTTCGGACAGACGGCCCAACGCGAATCGAGCATTTTCCTGCAAGCGTGAAGTGCCTTCCTGTGTGATAAAGGTACTTTTTGTACCTGTGAAGATTTGAATGACCCCCGCCATAAGTATCAGGCTGATGAGCATCGCGATCATCAGTTCAACTATGGAGAAACCCCCCATGTGCCGGTGAACCCTGTTGGCGAATTCTGCTTGTGTAGTCATTGGCATGTTCATCGTCATTACGGTTGTGTAGTAATAGAAAGACAGCGCAAATCGGCTGGATCATCGGGGTTGCAATTCGTGCCGGTGACGTTGGTGCGTGCTTCATCCCAGCGCACAGTGATAGTGAACAAACCAGCGGCAGAAGTGATTGCTCCCTGTCCGGCCGGTAGTCCCAGTAATTGCGTGTTCCACTCGGCGATGTCATTTAGAACCATTTGTGCAGTATCGCAGGTGGTTGCTTCGCAACTGCCATTATCTGCACCCGCAGCAGCAGCAGCATAGTTGCCGATGTAGGCGGCCGACACAGTTGAATTAGCTCGTATGCGGTCAGCCATATCGCTGGCGATATAGCTGGCTCGTGTCTGCATGGATGCGTCGGTGTTGTGACGCAGGCTGGTGGCCTGCAGGCTGGCAACCCCCAGCATGCCTATCGACAGGACCAGAACTGCCACCAGTACTTCTATGAGAGAAAATCCGTCTGACCGGTATGCTGCTGTAAGATTTTGTTTGCTGCGATGCATGATTTTACCCAAATGTTTTCAGCTGCACGGGTACTGGCTGTTCAAACTGACACTGCCGGTGGCCAATATGCGTAACTGCCTGCCGATTTCTCCGGTACGGTTATCGCAAATATCAATTAGTAAATTCGGGTTGGTTACGGCGCCTTGTGAATTTATCTGAATACTGGTTTGTACAACGCTTAGCGCGACGTTCAGTGAAGCCGGGAGCGGTTCAGCGATGCGCAGGGTTTCGCCCGGATCAAGGGTTCCATTGGTATTGCTGTCTACCCATACAATCCAGCCCAGTTGCCAGTTAGTTTTAGTCGCACTACAAGTAGGAGAAACATTATCCGTGTTGGTGCTGACACACAGCTGAGCCCTACGCCCCTGTTTGATAGCCTCGCTACGCGCTACATTCAGTGACGACACGAATGTGTTTGTTGCGGTTGCCAGGCGGTTGTTACGGATGAGATCACGCAGGTTGGGTACGCCAATGGTCAGCAGGATGGCTGCAATGACCAATGTCGTTAAAAGCTCAATCAATGTAAAACCGCGTTGTTTCTTCATGAGGCCAACCTAAACCCGTTCGGGGGCGTCGTAAATTCAATTCCGATCAATGGAGCCAATTTGGAGATAAGCGGTGCAAACCACCAAAAGTAAGGTCGCCGCACTCCTTACCTTATATAGAGGCTTGATTCAGAAAAACTTAAAGACAGGGTAGTGGTTTGTCACCGGGTGCTGACCGGTGGTCAATTTCGGCCGATCAGCGGTCGCGATCAGTCAGCGGGTAGCAGCAGACGGGTATCAAAGGCACGTGAAACCGTGTTTGTGACAGACTCAAGACTGACAGCCTGTGATCCACGCCGGTCCTCCCACATAACACGGATTTCGGTCGTGGTGAGCTGTTTGCCCTCGCTGACTG
>DRJN01000451.1 GCA_011052165.1 Gammaproteobacteria bacterium | reverse complement strand
TCCTACTGTTTTTCGCTGCAAGCAGCGGGGAATTAAACCCAAAGAGATTAAGAAAAACCAGTGTATCATCACTCTATTTTGTAAGCCTCCCGGATTTCATTTACGAATATCCAGCCCGCGGATGCCTGACCGGTGCGCGCCTGCTCACGGATAATCTTGACAATCGCATCACTTTTGTCATCTGCTATCATGAGTTCCAATTTGATCTCGGTAATGATTGCTCCGCCCAGTTGTAAAGAGTAATTCCGCTCACTGTTGTCTATCGCTGCCAGCGTGCCTTTTACATCCACCACCGAAATATTGCAATTATCATCACATAATCCCGAATGCTTGAGCGTGTGCAAAACATCGGCTATACGGTTGCGATGAATAAAGGCTTTGATCTCTCTCATGATTTTTTCTCCTTGCGTGTTTCCATCCACTCGTAGATAACAGGTAGAAGAACCAGTGTCAGTAAAGTTGAGGTAATCAAACCACCGACCACCACCGTAGCGAGTGGCCGTTGGGTTTCAGCACCCACACCACTGGAGAGCAGCATAGGAATCAGGCCGAGAATGGCGACGCTGGCGGTCATCATGACCGGGCGCAGTCTGAGTTCCGCCCCCTTGCGTACCGCTTCGCTCACCGTCAGTCCCTTTTCGCGCAGTTCGTTGATAAAGCTCACCAACACAATACCATTAAGCATGGCCACCCCGAATACGGCGATGAAACCGATGGCCGATGGCACCGACAGGTATTGCCCGGAGATCCATAACGAGATCAACCCGCCGATCGCGGCAAAGGGAACATTAGCGATAATCAGTGTGGCGTACCTGACCGAATTGAAGGCGGTATAGAGCAGGACAAAAATAAAGAAAATTGTCAACGGCACAATAATGGATAACCGCTTCAGCGCCCGTTGCTGATTTTCAAACGCGCCGCCCCATTCTATCCAGTAACCGGGCGGCAGCTTCACCTGTTTGGCAATAGCCGCATTGGCGTCTTTGACAAAGCCGTCCACATCGCGGCCGCGGACATCCATCTGCACCACGGCATAACGCTGCAACTGCTCACGACGGATGAAGGAGTAACCTTCGGCCGTGGTCACCTTAGCCACCCGTGACAAGGGTACAATCGCTCCCCCTGCTGTACGTAACGGGATATTGCGGATATCTTCCACGGAGTCCCGAGAGGCATCATTCAGACGCGCGGTGATATCAAAACGTTTGACGCCGTCGATCAGAGTGGAAACCGGACTATTACCGATGCCGGTTCTGACTACCGTAAGGACGTCATCCGCATTCAATCCATAACGTGCGAGCGCCTCACGATCAACCTTGATCCGGATCTGAGGCTTGCCGAGGTTTGCCTCCAGAGACAGATCCGCCACGCCAGGAACCGTAGCAACTGCGTTTTTAATCTCCTTACTCAGACGATCAAGCTCTGCCAGATTCTGCCCATAAAGTTTCACGGCCAGGGTCGCGCGTACACCCGAGATCAATTCCTCAACCCGCATTTGAATAGGCTGGGTAAAGGCAATCACCGCCGTGGGTACGGTTTTCTCCAGCGCCTCACGCATCGCATCGGCCAGATCGCCTATCGAACGGGTCCATTCCGCTTTGGGTTTCAGACCGGTGTAGATCTCCATGTAGTTGACATCGGCTGTCTCGCCTTTTTCCGCCCGCCCGATCATGGCGATAGTGGTACTCACTTCCGGAAATTTCTCCAGCGCCTTCTCAATCTTTTTGGAGATTTTAATCGACTCATCAAGCGAAGTTGAAGGAATGGACGTTACCCGCCACATGATCGAACCTTCCTGCAACGTGGGCATGAATTCCTTTCCCAGAAAAGGAAACAGCGCCAGACTTCCTGCCAGTAATGCCACCGCCGCGATCAGCACCGTCTTTTTGTTTAGTAGTGACCAGGCCAGGAGCGGCAGATAAGCGCGTTTGATTCCGCTCACCAGCATAGTGTCACGCTCTTCTTTCGGTTTTAGAATCAGAGCCGCCAACACCGGAATAATCGTCAGTGTCAACAACAGTGAACCGGCCATGGCAAAGCTGATATTAAACGCCATGGGCTTGAACAACTTGCCTTCCAGGCCTTGCAGGCTGAACAGGGGCATGAACACAACAATGATGATGATAATGGCAAAGGTAATCGGGTTGGCCACTTCACGCGCGGCGGTTAATACGGCGGCGGTACGATTGACTTTCTCGCCTCGTTCTCGCCACTCGGCCATGATCCGAAAAGCGTTTTCAGTCATCACCACGGCCCCATCCACCATCATGCCGATACCAATCGCCAGCCCCGCCAGCGACATCAGGTTAGCCGACAGGCCCACCTCTTTCATAAAAATGAAGGCAATCAGCATGGACAGCGGCAGGGCGGCAATCACGACAATGGCTGATCGCAGTTCACCGAGAAACAGGAACAAGACGATGGCGACCAGAATGGAGCCTTCAATCAGCGCCCGCTCGGCGGTTCCCACCGCCTTTTCCACTAGATCGGTGCGCTCATAAACGGGTTTGATCACAGCCCCTTTGGGCAGGGCTGACTGGGCGATGGCAACTTTTTTCTTGACCGCCTCCACGACATCGGCGGCATTGGCGCCAATGCGCGATAAGGCCATACCCAGCACCACCTCCTTACCATCACGGGTCACAGCGCCAAAACGCAACGCCGGACCCTGTTTAATAGTCGCAACATCGTGCAGATACACGGGCGTACCGTTGACCACCTTGACCATGATATTACCGATATCGCGCTCGTTCGACACCAGCCCCAACCCACGCACCAGATATTGTTCGGGTCCCAGGTTAATATATTGGCCACCCACCTGACGATTGTTGGCCTGAATCACGTTCATGATGTCCCGGTAGCTGAGTTTGTATTTGATCAGGCGCATGGGATCGATCACTACCTGGAACTGGCGCTCCTGGCCACCCCATGACATCACATCATCGACACCTGGCGCGGTGCGCAGGATCAACCTCACCGTCCAGTCCTGAAGGGTACGCAGATCCATGTCGCTCAAGGCACCTGACTTCAATTTTTTATCGGCCCGCTCCACCGTATACCAGAAAACCTGACCCAGACCTGAAGTGTTGGGTCCCATCTCCGGTCGGCCATACTCTTGCGGCATCCGGTTACTGACTTCCTGCAACCGCTCCATCACCAGCCGGCGGGCAAAATAGATATCCATACTGTCTTCAAAATAAACCGACACGTAGGACAGACCGAACAGGCTGACAGAGCGGATTTCCGTCACCCCGGGCAGACCGGCCATCCCCGATTCCACGGGAAAGGTCAGTAACTGTTCCACATCTTCAGCCGCCAGACCCGCTGACTCGGTATAAATATTCACCTGCACCGGGGTCACATCCGGAAAGGCATCAATGGGAATCGTATTCACCGCCCGTATCCCCAGAAATCCGACCACAATAAAAATAATGATGACCAGAAACTTATAGCGTAGCGACGCTTCAACCAGATTATTCAACATGATTTATGTTCCTTAATGGTCTTCGCCAATCTGTGATTTAAGCGCCAGGGATTTCAGCAGAAAGGCGCCCTTGATCACGACCTCATCGCCCACCGCCAGGCCGGCCCGGACCTCGGTAAAACCACTGCGGGTGCGTCCCGTCTCGACGGGCTGGGGAAGCAGTTCATCACCTTTCACCTTGAATACTGTGGGTGAGCCCTGCATCAGGATCACCGCCGTCTGCGCAACCGCGATTACCGGCGCCGCATTACCGGTTTGCACTACCGCTTGTACAAACTGGCCCGGATGCAGCGTGTCCTCTGTATTGGGGACTTCAATACGAATAGACTGGGTACGTGTGGTTTCATTCAGCCGATGATGACGCTGGATAACCCGGCCCTTGATCCAGGTTTTGCCATCGATACTGACGCTGGCGCTGGCGCCACGTTTGATGCGCACGGCATCTTCAGGCGGTAGTTGCGCCTCGACCCAGAGTAGTGATTCATCACTGATTTCGAATAGCAGGCGACCAGGCTTGGCCAGTTCACCGACAATAAAATTATCATCAATAATAGTCCCGGTCTGCGGACTGAACAGATCAAAGGCGCCGGTTGCCCTTGCAACATCCTTCTGTTTCAGCAGCGCGCTAATCTGAGTTTTACTCATGCCATAGGCCAGCACCCGCGCATAGGCCTGCTGCCGCGCTACCTGTGCAGCAACATAGCGCCGCTCGGAGACAACCTTGCGACCCAACCCTTTTACCCGCTGCCATTCACGATCGGCAACCAGCAAGGCCCCCTGTGCATCGGCCATATCAACACTGGACAAGGTCACCAACCGCTGCCCTTTCGTGACTTCGTCACCGAGCACGGCATGACGTTTGATAACCTGGGCGCTGATCCGTGGCGTCACCTGGGTGGAACGATAAATGTTGATGGATACCTCACCGGGCGCTCTGACCAGATCAGACAGGGCATGCAGTTTCACCCGCGCCGTTCTAATCCCTTGCGCCTGGCGTGTTGAGGCGTCCATTTTTAATCCCCCTTCCACGTGATCTTGACCGGCATATCCCGGTGCCACGCAAAACAGGCCGAATGATAAAATAAATAAAATTGAATATCGCATAATCAGCTTCTCATTAACCTAATCCGATCAACCGGCGTATTTCTTTAAAGCGCTGGCCCAATCTAACAAAGGTAGTGGAAAATCCGCTTTTTATTCAGCCGTGGCCGAAAAAAAATAGTTTGCGGAATGAATTCAGAACGCCGACGCGGCTATGATATTTTTATCTGTATGGGTATAACAGACAATAAAGCAGCCTGGCTGCATGCCAGAGACGGAATTCCGAGTCGGAATGAGTGATCAGGCTTTTGGGGGTTGGGTAGGGGGTTGTTGAATACGGGAATAAAAGAATTTAAACCGGGCGCAAAAATTGCCCCCGACTGAATGGAAGCCGGAATGCATGCCGCCCTGTGTTAAGGCAATAAGGTGGGCACTGGCATGGGCGCAGTGTCCACAGGAATCGAAGTCAACGATATTTTTCGATGGTGCATTATTCTCTACAGACTGGCCGGCAAACTGCCCGGATATGGCCTCAGCACCACTATCCATCGCCCAGACAATATTAATCAGGAACAAACTCAGCACCAAAATATGAACCCGTCTTTTTTTCATGCCGTTATCGTGCATTAATTCTATCCATGATGCAAGGCCAGGGATGAATCAGCCTAAATCCTGAATCCACGCGCAAAATAAAAGGGCATCATACGATGCCCTTTTATATCTGGCGGAGAGCGAGGGATTCGAACCCTCGATGGGCGTTAACCCATACACCCTTAGCAGGGGTGCGCCTTCAGCCACTCGGCCAGCTCTCCCATTGAGGCTGAGGATACTAAATAACTGTTCCTAATACCAGAACACTTGCAATACTCCACGTTCGTGGTGAGTCCTTCGACAAGGCTCTCCTGAGTTTAGCGAAGGGCTTCCTTCGACAAGCTCAGGACGAACGGTTATTCCTAAAGTGAACGGGTATTTGAAACAGCTATTTAGTACCTTAGAAATGATTTTCTGTGCATTTTGCAGAAAATTATTTCGTGAAGGTACTTATACCCCTCAAGGGGGTACTGAACAG
>DRJN01000450.1 GCA_011052165.1 Gammaproteobacteria bacterium | reverse complement strand
GGCGGGTAAAAATTCAAGTTCTTTACCTTTGGCGGTTTTTTTATTTACCGATGGCTCACGTGCCTGCCAGGCGATATGCCATAGTTGAAAATAGCGGTGTAACCTCTGCCAGTATTTTTGGGTGATTTTCATTTTGTTTTCTTACACTAATTATATTTGTTGGGTTTCGTTTCACTCTACCCAACCTACGCTAGTTGTATGCCGCCTTGTTGATGCTGGTGTAACCGGGCGTAGTAACCGTTGCGTTGCAGCAATTCTTGATGCGTTCCCTGCTCGATAATTTGGCCTTTGTCGATAACCAGAATGCGGTGGGCATGGCGTACGGTTGAAAGCCGGTGGGCGATAATAAAGACGGTGCGTCCCTGACTGATGCGCGCCATGTTTTTCTGGATGATATGTTCGGATTCATAGTCCAGCGCACTGGTGGCTTCATCAAACACAAGTATGCGTGGGCTGCCCATCAGGGCGCGGGCAATCGCCAGCCGTTGACGCTGTCCACCCGAAAGATTGGAACCATGCTCTCCCACCAGGGTGTCGTAGCCTTCCTGCAATTCCAGAATGAATTCATGCGCACCCGCCAGCCTGGCGGCTTCGACGACGCTCTGCATGGGGATACCCGGATCACTCAAAGCGATGTTGTCGCGTATACTGCGATTGAACATAAAGTTTTCCTGCAGGACGACGCCAATCTGCCGTCGCAGCCAGGCGGGATCGACCTGCGCCAGATCGATGCCGTCGATCAGGATGCGACCGGACTCTGGCACATATAACCGTTGAATGAGTTTGGCGATGGTGCTTTTTCCCGAGCCGGAACGCCCGACAATGCCAATGGTTTTTCCCGCCGCCACCTCAAAGCTCATGCTGCGCAAAATTTCGGGGCCGTCGATACGATAACGAAAGCTGACATCATCAAAGGTGACATGGCCGTTTAGCGTGGGCAACGTGGTGCGGTTGGGGTTATAACTGGGCTCAGGAGGGGCATTGAGGACATCCCCCAGACGTTGCACGGAAATCCCGGCTTGCTGAAACTCCTGCCAGAGTTGCACCAGACGTAACAACGGGCCACTGACGCGCCCGGCCAGCATGTTGAACGCTATTAACTGACCGATAGATAATTCACCTTTCATCACCAGCGTTGCCCCCACCCATAGAATAAGGATGGTCGTGATCTTGTTGACGAAGCTGGCGACCTGGCCGGCGACATTGCTCAGATTTTTGGCCTTAAACCCGGCCTTGACATAGCCTGCCAACTGCTCATCCCAGCGCCGTTGCATGGAGGGTTCGACGGCCATGCTTTTGATGGTTTCAATGCCGCTGACGGATTCGACCAGAAAGGCCTGGTTCTCGGCGCCACGGTTAAATTTTTCATGCAGACGGGCGCGGATGATGGGGGTGATAACGATGGAGAGGATAAGATAAGCCGGGAGTGTCAGCACCACCACCAGCGTGAGCATGGGGCTGTAAAAATACATCACCGCCAGAAACACGAAGGTGAAAAACAGATCGATAACCAGCGTGACGGAGGAGGAGGTCAGAAATTCACGAATGGATTCGAGTTCACGCACACGGGCGACGGTATCCCCTACCCGGCGCGTTTCGAAATACGCAATCGGCAGACGCAGCAAGTGGCGGAATAACTGCGCCCCCAGCACCACGTCAATACGGCTGGACGTGTGCGAAAATATATAGGTGCGCAAGCCACCCAGCAGCACATCGAACAGGGTCAGCGCCAACATGCCAATGGCCAGCACATTCAGGGTCGTCATGCCTTTGTGCACCAGTACCTTGTCGATGACCACCTGAAAGAACAGCGGCATCAACAGGGCAAACAACTGGATAAAAAAAGACGCCAGCAGGACTTCACCCAGCAGTTTGCGATGCTTGATGATGGCGGGAATAAACCAGCTAAAATCAAACTTTTTGTCTTCCTGGCCGGGCGCGGCGCGTCGGGTAAAAAGGATCAGGCGGCCTGACCAGGCCGGTTCAAAAATATCACGCGGCAGCGTCAGGGGGCGGGGCTCTGCCGGATCATGAACCAAGACTTTCTCGTCTTCAGCCCGGGCAATGATCACATAGCGGCCATCGCGCTGCCGGGCCATCGCGGGAAGCGCGATGGCGGACAGGCGCGGCCACTCGCTGTCCAGGGCGCTAACCTTGAACCCAATATGCCGGGCCATACGCAACAATGCGACTTCATCCAGCGGCTTGCCCTGCTCGGCAAACTCATGCCGGAGCTGTTCAGCATCGGCGGGGACACCAAAATAATGGGCTAAAAATAGCAGGCAGGCGAGACCGGGATCTGAATTGTCAAGGCTATTGAGGGCGTGCGGCATGCGAGTTCCTTCTCACAGATGGGGCGATCCATCCAGGTTTAGTTAAATTTGAACATCAACGTTGGTTCATGACTAAACTTACCACTCCAATATTTAAGTTTTATGTTAGTTTAGAATTGTTCTATGCCCAAACCAGACACTTGACGCAAACCCTGGCCTTTTTTAATCTCGCGAAAGGGGACGAGGGATTAAGATTTAGTCCCTCTGGGGGAGTGGAGGCGCCGTTGCAAAGACCAGGCTGATTGACCTCTCCGGGCGTAAAAAAGAAGCTTGCACCCGCTTCAACCTGGAAACCTCAGTCTTCCGGCCAGGCGGCGAGCAGGAATACGATGCCCAGGGCGCCCAGCACCCATGTCTGTATGGGCGCGCCGGCGCTCATAAACTTGCTGTAACCGTCGAGCGCAAAAATAATAGCCGCCGAGACGATCAGCCCGGCACCCATGATGGAAAACACGCTGCGGCGATTGGCCCTGCGAATCTCAAGGCGCAGGGATTCCAGTTGAGCGGCCTGCATTTCAACTTTAAGTTTGCCGTCCCGCGCCCGCTCAAGGACATCGGAAATCAGGCTGGGCATCTGTGGCGCTTTTTCCAGCCAGATGGGCAGATAGTCTTTTATCTGACGGACAACCGCGCGCGGGCCGATCTGATCTTTAATCCAGTCTTCAAGAAACGGTTTGGCCGTCTGCCAGAGATCAAGATCAGGATAAAGCTGGCGGCCCAACCCTTCAATGTTGAGCAGGGTTTTCTGCAACAGAATCAGCTGGGGTTGAACTTCCATATTGAAACGACGGGCCGTCTGGAACAGGCGCAACAATAACTGGCCGAAGGAAATGTCCTTTAGCGGCCTGTCGAAAATGGGTTCACAGACCGTGCGAATGGCGGATTCGAATTCCTCAACCCGGGTTTCTTCATCCACCCAGCCGGATTCCACATGCAGTTCCGCTACGCGATGATAGTCACGGTTGAAAAAGGCGAGAAAGTTTTCGGCAAGGTAGCGTTGGTCGAGCGTATTGAGAGTGCCCATGATGCCAAAGTCTACGGCAATATACTGGCCGTTTCTGGCAACAAAAATATTACCGGGGTGCATGTCAGCATGAAAGAAGCTATGGCGAAACACCTGGGTGAAGAAAATAATCACCCCCCGTTCAGACAGCGTTTTGAGATCAATGCCGGCTTTTTTCAGATCACCGATATTGCTCACCGGGATACCGGAAATGCGCTCCATCACCATGACATTCTTGCGCGTGTGCGGCCAGTAAATATCGGGAATATAAATCAGTTCGGAATTTTCAAAATTGCGCCGCAGCTGTGAAGCGTTGGCGGCTTCGCGCATAAGATCCAGCTCGTCAAGCAGCGTTTTCTCGATTTCATGGACCACGTCAACGGGATGCAGTTGTTTGCCCATCGACCAGAAGCGCTCAATCCTGCCGGCTATGATATACAGCAGGCTGATATCCCGTTTGATCACCGGCAGGATATCGGGACGCAGCACCTTGACCACAACTTCGTCCCCGTTTTTCAGGGTGGCGGCATGCACCTGGGCGATGGAAGCTGAGGCCAGTGGTGTAATGTCAAATTTTGTAAAGACCTCTTCCAGCGGGCAGGCATAGGCCTTTTCAATAATAGCCCGGGCCTGCTCGCCCGGGAAGGGCGCAACTTGATCCTGCAATTTAGCCAGCTCGACCGCGATATCGTCGGGCAACAGATCACGCCGGGTAGAAAGGATTTGTCCAAACTTGACGAAGATGGGGCCGAGATCTTCAAGCGCCCGACGAATGCGCACGCCCCGATCCTGTTGACGGCGCGGCAGCCAGTGCCAGGGCAAAAAGAAACCGATAAAGCGCACCGGACGAAACAGGTGGGTCGCCAGGATCAGTTCATCAAGTCCGTGGCGAACCAGAACCCAGCTGATTTTCAAGAGTCGTAATAATTGCCCTGGTTTAATCATTTATATTTGCTGTATCCCGAAAATAGAGGCCGCCGTTATTTCGCCTGTTGTTCTGTGAATAACGCAGAGGGTGAAAAGATGATTATTGGCGATCATAAAAAATTTGCGGCAGTTATCTCTGTATTAAAACTCTGCGCCTTTGCATTAATATTTATTAATCGTTGCATAAGTGTTGGGATGTATTCTATCCCCTCACCCCCACCCTCGTCGCTCTCGCCCATCCATGGGCTTCGCAACATAAGGTCATCCATGACCCAATCCCAGAGGGAGAGGGGGTGATGGTGCCAACTTAGGCCACGATGAACAGCGGCATTCAGCAAGGCAGTTTCTCACCGAGCATGATGCCCTTGCGGTAGCAGTCGGCGGCGGCGTCTTTTTCGTCGAGCTGTTCCAACAGCAGACCCAGTTCACGGTAAGTTTCAGGAAAAGGATCGCTGCCGATACTGGCTTCCAGATAGGAGCGCGCCTTGCCCCAGAGCTGGTTATAGAGGCAGAGCCGTCCCAGTGTTAGCAGCAGGATGGCGTTATTTTCATGTCCCTTGAGCCAGCTTTCCGCCTGTGCAAGTTGTTTATCTACCTTGTTGCTGTGCGCCTTGCCATAGAGATAGATCAGATCCTGATCCCAGCGCTGATGGATGGCCTGATACAGCACACGGGTGGCGGTATCAAACTGTTTCATATTGATAAGGTGGTAACTGTAACGTTTGATCAAATGGGTATCCTGACGCAAATTACGCGGCAGGGTCTTCCAGAACGCTTCGAGTTTCCCGGCCTTGTTCTGCCGGGCTTCAATCTCAAGCAGCTCGGTAAAAACCTTGATGGAGAGTTCACGCTGCTGTTCGCCGGTGATCACCTTGTGTTTTTTCAACGCGGGGAGCAGATCCTTAAGATCACCCCAGTTTTGCAGTTTTTCATACAGCTGCATCAACAGCAGTAACACGTGCGGATGCTTGGGTGAGATAGACCGTAGATGCACCAGCGTGGCGAGAGATTGCTCCAGTTGTCCATGTACCAGTTGCAGCTCGGCCTGGGTGATCTGAATGGCGAAGTCGGCATCAGGGGTGCTCTTATGCGCCTGAGCCAGATAATAGTCCCGCCGTTCATGGGCCCGTTGTTTCTGCGCGGCGCGTGCGGCGGATAAATAGTTAAGCAGGGGTTCTTCGGAATAATGCGCATATTTAATCAGATTTTTTTCTGCCTGCGGCCAGCGCCCCTGCGCCAGATCGATAAGACCCCGAATACTGATTCGATGTGCTTTTCGGGTACGCCTGTGTTGGCGCCATTGATGTAGATGGCGCGGCAGGCGCCAGGTGCGGGATAGAAAACGAATGAAAAAGTACAGCGCAACGAAACTGACTGCCAGAATAAGCAAAAACAGGGTCAGGCTGAGTTCATAACTAACGTTTCCACGGCTAAGCAGAACGTAGCCGGGATCCTGGTAGGCCAACAGGCCAAGTGCTACCGCGCCCAGCAGGGTCAACAGGGAGAAAAACAGCACCTTCATGCAGGACCCTCACTGCGCTTTGCCTTCTGAGTTTCTTGTTCTCGAAAATTCTGAAGTGCGCGGTAACTGGCGCTGATATCCGGCAAGGCCGGTTTAATATTTTTGGACGCCAATTGCTTAAGTTGCGCCAGCATCGCCTGGGTCGCCGGGTCCTCCTGTTTAAAAAATTCATGAATCCACGCTATCGCAGATTGCAGACGTTCCCGATAAATCGCCGGTTCGGTATTGAGTAGCGCCAGGCGCGCCTGTTCCAGCTTCAGTTTTAAATTCTGAATAAGGAAAAAATGCTGTTTCGGTGACAGCAGTGGGATAACCCGGCCATGGTGCTCGCGGATGACCAGCAACTTCTTTATATCGCCCCAGATAGCTTCTGGCAACTGTTTCCAGTCTTTGACCCGCGTCTTGTTTGCGTGAGTGGCGCCGGGTTCGGCTGCCCTGCTGTCAGTATACGCTGAAAGCAGGGGGAGGCTGTCAACCCCATGGGTAAGCGCGCTAATGCGAGCAGAGAGTCCGGTAATATCCGGCTCGGGCACGGCCTTGAGCTGGCTGATCTCCCTGGCCAGCATCGTGCGC
>DRJN01000449.1 GCA_011052165.1 Gammaproteobacteria bacterium | reverse complement strand
TCCAGTGTTGCTTTGATCGCATATAGCCGGGCATAGCCGGGAAAAGGGGCAAGTTTTGTACCGATACGTTCCAGTAGTGCCTGATGTATGTTTTCATCATCCAGACTGCGTTGCTCGTTCGGATTCAACCCAAGGCTGGTTGCTAACGGTATCCAGCGGTCTTTATTTAAAACAACGATGGCGGAGAGAAAGGGACGGCCTTCGCCGATAATCATAACCTGTTCGAACAGCGGATCCGTGCTGATGGTCAGCTCCATATCGGCGGGGGGAATTTTTTCGCCATTGGACAGCACGATGATGTCTTTAAGGCGACCGGTAATATAAATATGCCCTTCGCGGATTTCAGCTACGTCACCGGTATGCAGCCAGCCGTCCTCATCAATCACCTCGCGGGTAGCGGTCTCGTTGTTATAATAGCCCAGCATCACACCGGGACTGCGCACCAGCAACTCGCCATTATCGCCAATGCGGGCTTCCACTTCCGGCAGGGGCTGACCGACGCTAAACGGATCGTTATCGTCCAGACGGTTGGTGGACACTACGGGACTGAGTTCAGTCATGCCATAGCCCTGGGTGATGGTGATGCCGAGGCCGATGAAAGTGCGGGCAATATCGTTAGACAAAGGTGCGCCGCCGCTGACCGCCAGACGCAGGCGTCCGCCCAGTTTGGCGCGGATCTTTTTCGCTACCAGGGCATCCAGCAGGGGCCAGAGCAGTTGTCTGACAGACCAGTGTGCCCGACCCTGTGAAATCAGAAACCGCTGCCAGCCCACCGCGACGGTTTTCTCGAACAGTTTGCGGGCGAAGGCGGGTTTTTCGGCCAGTTGCAATTGAATCTTGTTATAGATCCGCTCAAAGATCCGCGGTACGGTCACCAGAATGGTGGGACGAATGATCTGCATGTCTTCGGCCAGATGCTCGATAGAGCGGGAAAAGGACACGCTGGCGCCCACCAGCATGGGCATGTAATAGCCTGCGGTGCGCTCGAACATGTGCGACAGGGGCAGAAAAGAAAGAAACATGTCATCGGTATAGAAATGATCGCAGCGTTGGGCGCTGTCGGCATTCCAGAGAATATTGGCGTGACTGAGCATGACGCCCTTGGGATTGCCAGTGGTGCCGGAGGTGTAGACGATCGAGGCCAGGGTATCATCGGGCGTGTTCAGTTTTTCCAGCGCCGCACCTTTTGCGGGTAGCCAGTCACTAACATTTTTCAGACGGGTATCGTGCGCGCTGCCGATGGGCGTCAGGGTGATGATGCGCTGCACCTCCTGCATGCTGTTATAGGTATCGCACAGGCACTGCCAGTGTTCCTCGTTTTCGATCAGGATCAGTTTGATCCCGGCATTTTGTAGGATATAGCCGATATTATCGGGCCGGTCATTGGCGTACAGCGGCACCAGCACCAGTTGCAGGGACAGCGCCGCCTGTTCGAACATGATCCATTGGGGACAGTTATGCGCCATTACCGCGACCCGATCTCCGGCCTCCATCTCTTCGGTTGCCAGCGCGGCTTTCCAGCGGCCAATATGCTCCGCTACCTGCCGCCAGTTCAGATCGCTCCACTGGTTTTTTTCGGTGTCAAAACAACGATAGGCCAGCGCATCGGGACTGCGTTGCACCCGTTCCCGTAGCAGGTTGTGCAGGTTGCTGACCGTGCCGGGTGAAATAATGTCCTTTCGTGAATCAGCCATTGCCCTCTTCCTGTTCAAGCCACGGCTGCCAACCGGCATCGGGGGCGAAGCGCTGACCATAGCGTTGCTGCAACTGTTCCAGCATTTTGTACACCTGTTGCGCGCCACGATCCTGTAGATAGTGCATGGGGCCGCCGCGGAAGGGAGCAAAGCCGGTACCGAAGATGATACCGGCATCGGCCAGATCCGCTGTTTCCACGACGCCGTCCCGCAGGCAGGCAATCACCTCGTTGACCATGCGCAGGATCAGGCGTTCCTGAAGATCAACGGGCGGGATGTAATCCTTGTTTGCTGCGGTCTTGATCGGCTTGCCTTTTTTAAAGCTGTAAAAACCCTGGCCGGTTTTTTTCCCCAGTTGGCCACGATCCACCAGGGTTCTGAGGCGTTCGGGTACGCTGATGTCCATGTTCTGCGAAAGAATGTCTGCGACTTTCAGGCAAATATCCAGACCGACCGTGTCGGCCAGCTCAATCGGTCCCATGGGCATGCCAAAATCCACGGCTTCTTCATCGATGACTTTCAGCGGCACGCCTTCTTCGGCCAGGATCACGGCTTCAATCAGGTAAGGCATGAGTACGCGATTGACCAGAAAACCGGGGCTGCTGGTGACGGGCAGGGGCAGACGGCTGAGGGACTTGGCGAAGGCGCTGGCGCGTTGTACGTTTTCCTCCGTGCTGTTTTGACCGCGCACGATTTCAATCAGCGGCATTTTGGCGACCGGATTGAAAAAGTGCAGGCCCACCAGCCGTTCCGGTTTTTCCAGCACCTCGGCCAGGGTCTCCAGTGGGATGCTGGAGGTGTTGGTGCAAAGCAGGGCATCCGCTTTCATTTGTGGCTCAATTTCGCGGAAGAGTTGTTGTTTGATCCCGGCATCTTCAAAAATGGCTTCGATCACGACATCCGCGCGCGCCAGCGCATGGCCGGGCAGATCCGGCATCAATCTGTCCAGGGTGGTTGAAATCAGGCGGGGTTTTTTCAGACGCTTCCTGTAAAGGCCAAAGGCGCGCTGGATGACCCGCCCCAGAGTCTCATGTTCACGATCCTGAATACTGACCTGATAGCCCTGCAAGGCGCACCAGGCGGCAATATCCCCGCCCATGACGCCGCCGCCGATGACGTGTACGTATTTTGGTTTGTTCTCTTGCTCCCGCTCTCCTTTTCGCCCCCGTTCCTTGAGCGTTTCCTGCAGGTTGAAGACCCGGATCAGGTTTTGGGCAGTTTTGCCCACCAGTAGATTAGCCACGGAGACGGCTTCCTCACGCAGCATCTGTTCACGATCATCGGCATAGCGTTGCCAGAGATCGATCAGCGCATAGGGAGCCGGGTAATGCGCGCGTGCGGCTTTTTTGGCAACGCTCCTGAGCATGTATTTTGCAATCCACGGCCGCAGCAGGCGGTGGTTCAGGATCTTCAGCCACCAGGGCAGTGGTGCCTGTTTGGGAGGGTTGCGCAACATGCTGCGCGCGGCATTGAGCAGGTGACGCTGGGGGACCGCATAATGCACCAGACGCATTTTTTTTGCTGCCCGGGCCGAGAAGCTGCGGCCAGTGAGCATGATGTTCAGGGCGATGAGAGGCCCGGCGGCCTCCAGTGCCCGTACCGTTCCACCGAAACCGGGGTGAATACCGAGGCGCACTTCGGGCAGGCCGAGACGGGTTTCGGGGCTGTCCTCGGCGATGCGATAGCGACAGGCCAGCGCCATCTCCAGGCCGCCACCGAGGCAGTAACCGTGAATCAGGGCAAGGGTCGGACAGTCGATAGTTTCAAGCAGGTTGAAAACGCGTTGCCCGCGCTGAATGGCGTCCAGCGCCGCAGGCTGAGATTCAAAATGAGTGAATTCCCTGATATCGGCGCCAGCGATGAAGCCGTTTTTCTTGGCCGAGCAAATGACCAGCCCGTGGGGCGGCTGGCGATGCAGATGATTGAGGGCGTCTTCCAGTTCTGTCAGCACGGCTTCGGAGAGGGTATTGGTCGAACTATCGGCTTTATCCAGATGCAGCCAGACGAAGTTTTCCTCGTCCTGTTCAAGGTGCCAGTGCTGGTAGGTTTTATCGGTGATTCCTGTGTCCATTGCTTAAACCTTTTCAATCTCTTTGGGTGTCATTCACTGCTGCTCGCAGTGAAAAAAAGTAGGATGGATAGAGCGAAGCAAAACCCATCAGCACGCTACAGATTAATACCCCGCTGTTTGGCTGCGGGGTAGTCTATTTCAGGCTCGTTCGATTAACATGGCGCCACCCTGGCCGCCACCGATGCACAGAGACGCTATGCCGCGTGTTGCCTGTTTGCGTTCCAGCACCGAGAGCAGGTGCAGGACGATGCGCGCACCGCTGGCGCCGACCGGGTGACCCAGACTGACGCCACCGCCGTCGATGTTCAGGCGCGCCTGATCGAGACTGCCAAACGGCGTTTTCAGATCTAACTCTTCTTTACAGTAATCCCTGTCTTCCCAGGCGCGCAGACAGGCGATCACCTGGGCGGCAAAGGCTTCGTTAATCTCCCAATAATCGATGTCTTCAAGTTTCAGGCGCTTCTTTTTCAGTATCGGCGTGATCGCATGCACGGGTCCCAGGCCCATCTGCGCAGGTTCCAGTCCTGCCCAGTGGCAGTCCTTGATCTCACCCCGTACCGTTAAGCCATGTTCCTTAACAGCAGTTTCACTGGCCAGAACCAGCATCGCGGCGCCATCGGTGATCTGGGCGCTGTTGCCAGCGGTGACCGCGCCGAAAGGCCGGTCGAAGACCGGGCGTAGTTTGGCCAGCTTTTCGACTGAAGAATCGGCGCGCAGGCCGTCATCCTGGCTATAAATCTTGCCGCGGGTATCGTAGAGCGTTTCAATTTCAGACAAATAGCCCTGTTCCACGGCCTGGCCCAAACGCTGGTGGCTGCGCGCGGCATAGGTATCCATTTCCTCACGGCTGATGTCAAAACGGTAGGCCAGGTTTTCAGCCGTCTGGCCCATGGACAGCCCGACCACCGGATCGGTCAGGCCACGCAACAGGCCGATAATGGGTTTGAAATACGCGGGACGCAACCGGCCCAGTGTTTTGAGTCGCAGGGGCAGGGTTTTGGCGCTGGCCCAGGCACCCAGCCAGGCGACCATGGCCGTGCCCAGGAGCACCGGCGCATGGCTCATGGCTTCCACGCCACCGGCCAGCACCAGATCGGCCTGGCCGCTACGGATGTTTCGGGCGGCGCAGTCCAGCGCCTGCATACCGGAGGCGCAGTTGCGTTGTACGGTCCAGCCGGGAACCCGCTTGCCACAGCCCAGACGCAGGGCGATGACCCGGCCGATATTGACTTCATCGGGACCGGGCATTACGCAGCCCATGATGACTTCATCGAAGGCATCAGGTTCAAACGGTTGTCGGGCCAGTAACGGACGGCCACAGCCGATGGCCAGTTCGGCGGCGCGGAAGGGGCCGGGTTTGTTGCGCGCTTTTAATTGTGGTGTGCGGCTGCCGTCGACGATATACACTGCGCGGCTATGGTTTGCGCTACGTTTGCGTGGAACCGTTTTTTTCTTTGTCGTGCTGCTGTTGTCAGTGTCGGCCATGTCGGTTTCCTGTTGTCTCAGTTAACGGGCGGTTGCGGAAAATCATCGACCCGGATGACTTGTGTGCGTGCGGCATCGGCGGTACGGATAAGCTCGGCATCCTGTGTGGTGATAATACCGTTTTCAATACCGGCTTCAAGCATGCCTTCAAGACCGCGATGATCCGTTTTGTAATCCTGTAGTCCCTGACGCAGCTTGCGTTCGGCATGATCGGCCCGGATGACTTTTTCCAGGGCGTCCTCCAACCGGGCGATAGCCTCATCCGCTGCCTGGGGAATATAGATGCCCTCGGTGAGACGGTCACGAGAGGCGGAGGGAATCAGTAACTGCTCGGCCACCCGGTGGCCGAGTTTGTCAGCGGGAGGGGGGAAATGCCGCCCCAGTGGAAAAATCATCCAGTGCAGTACAAAGGCGAGCGGACGGTTGGGAAAATTTTGCAGCAGGCCATCGATGGCCTGCTGGATTTCTGACAGGCAATGCTGACAGGTCCAGTGCAGTAGCGCCTGATCCGATTTGGGCCTGCCCTGATCTTCAAAGCGTTTGAGTACGGCCGAGGCCAGATACAGGTGGCTGAGGATATCACCGAGCCGGGCCGAAAGACTCTCCCTGCGTTTGAGCGTGCCGCCGAGGGTCATCAGGGCGGCATCGGTGAGCAGGGCAAAGGCCGCACTCATGCGGGTGAGATGCCGATAGTAACGCCGGCCCGGGCCGGAAGCCTGGACGAAAACGAACAGCGAACCGCTTAGGCCATGGAACAGGGTGCGCAGGCTGTTCATCATCACGAAGCGTATGTGGCCGAACAGGGCGCGATCGAATTTCTCCAGTGACCGTTCCGGATCCGCCTCGCCCAGGGCTTCCAGTTCTCTGAATACATAAGGGTGGCTGCGAATAGCGCCCTGACCAAAGATGATCATGCTGCGGGTAAGGATGTTGGCCCCTTCCACGGTGATACTGATGGGGACACTCTGGTAGGCGCGGCCCATGATGTTGTGTGGACCCAGGCAAATACCCGCACCGCCCAGTATGTCCATGGCATCGTTTACCACCGTGCGCATGCGCTCGGTCAGATGATATTTGACGATGGCCGAGATGACCGATGGTTTTTCACCCCGATCCAGCGCCGTGGCGGTGAGGGTGCGAGCAGCATCCATCATATAAGTATACGCGCCGATACGCGCCAGGGCTTCTTCGACGCCTTCAAAACGCCCGATGGGCAGTTTGAACTGGGTGCGAATACGCGCATAGGCGCCGACACTGCGCGCCGCCAGCTTGCCCGCGCCGGTACTGAGGGCGGGTAGGGAAATGCCACGGCCATCTGCCAGACATTCCATCAGCATGCGCCAGCCCTGGCCGATACGTTCCTGACCACCGATGATCCAGTCGAGCGGCACGAACACATCCTCACCGCTGTTGGGGCCGGTCATGAAGGCGATATTGAGCGGGTTATGACGGCGGCCGATATTCACCCCTGCGGTATCTGTGGGGATCAGCGCCAGGGTGATGCCAAGATTCGTTTCTTTTCCCAGCAGATGATCAGGATCGTAGAGTTTGAAGGCCAGCCCCAGCAGGGTGGCAACCGGACCCAGGGTGATATAACGTTTTTCCCAGGTCAGGCGCATGCCGAGCACGTCTTTCTGGTCCTGAAAATCCTGGCGGCAGACGATGCCGTAATCGGGGATGGCGCCGGCGTCACTGCCGGCATGGGGGTTGGTGAGGGCGAAGCAGGGAACGTCTTCGCCTGCGGCCAGGCGTGGCAGATAATGCTTCTTTTGTTCCTCGGTGCCATATTCCAGCAGCAATTTAGCCGGCCCCAGCGAGTTGGGCACCATGACCGAGACTGCGGCGGTAATGCTGCGAGTCGCGATTTTCATGACGATGGCGGAATGGGCGAGGGCGGAATAGTCCAGGCCCCCGTACGATTTGGGGATAATCAAACTGAAGAAGCCGTTGGTTTTAATAAACGCCCAGGCGTCAGGCGGCAGATCGTCCCGTTCGGCGGTGATCTCCCAGTCATTGAGCATGGCGCAGAGTTCATCTACCGGACCGTCGAGAAAGGCCTGTTCTTCGGCGCTGAGCTGCGGGGTGGGGAGCTGACGCAGTTTTTTCCATTTTGGCCGGCCGCTGAACAGTTCGCCATCCCACCAGACCGAACCGGCATTTAAGGCCTCACGCTCGGTCTGTGACATGCGCGGCGTAATGCGGCGGAATACCTTTAACAGAGGCTCGGAAATCCAGCGCAGACGCCAGTTACGGGGGTGTTCGACGTGCGGATTCATGGATTTTCTCCTTGCGAATTGGCCGAGGTTGCCGCTATGGTGCCGGTCGGCTGCGGTTTGTCGGTTGAGGGGTCAGCACTGTCTGTGGCATCGTCAATCGTAGGGAGTGTGCTGTAACAGTCGTCCGGGTTATTGCAATACAGATCCGTGCTGGCCCAGGGCAGATGACGGTAGAGGGACAGATCATCGAGGTTAAAAAAAGGATATTTGATTATGTCGAAATAGGGGGAAAAATCAAAATCCCGTGGCGTCATCAGACGGGGGTTGCGCTGGTATAAATGGATCTTGTTGTCCGGGGTTTTCCCGGCAAAGGGCAGGATGGGAAAACGCACCGCCTGGAAGGCCTCGCCGATCATACTGGAACACACGGTCCGGGTCTGCAAACCGGCATGGTGTGAGAACAAACTGGAATGCCAGCGTCGGGGTATAAAACCGTAGGGCAACATGAAGCGCGCCAGATCCAGCAACTGGCGAATATCGTAATCGGTGCCCAGCCGGTCGACCGCGTAGCGGATCACCTTGCGGGTATCCTCGGGTGACAGTCCCTTGGGCCGGCAGATGCGCAGATGTTCCTGGCTGTATTTTTCCAGCGGATAAATCACCGTGCCTTCGCCGAGCAGCGCTTCGATAATATAAGGTTTGTCCATTTCCAGCCGGTATTCACTGACCAGCCTGTTCTGCAGGGGTCTGTCTCCGAGTTCATAAAGACGGCCAATATAAAGGGCGGAATGAGTCCAGGGACTCTGGGTAATGAGTTTGATGACGTCCGAGACACGGCTTCGGCCATTGATCAGGATAACGTCACCGGGGCGGATTTCATAACACAAACGCTCGAAACTGGACAGGGGGGCAAGGCTGTAATCAGGATTGGACTCCTGATTCAACCAGCGGATGAGCACACCCAGCAAACGTTTTCTGATGCCAACGACTTCCATGGATCCTTTTCTCTACCCTGATTAGTGTAAGGTACCTGCCATACTTGTCGGCAAAACGGCAGGTTGTTTTAATTCTAGTAGAAAAATCAAGCAGAAACGGCAGGTATGTGAAGAAAAGTGAAAGAAGGACACCGGGATAAAAATCCGGCGCAAAAACGGGTGGGTAGCGCAAAGCGAAAACCACCGGCACATTTGCGTGTTGGGTTTCACTTTGTTCTACCCAACCTACAACTTAAACCCCCCATCTGCTTGCAGCGAAAACGGTAGGATGGGTAGCGCAAAGCGAAACCCATCGGTACATTTGCGTGTTGGGTTTCACTTCGTTCTACCCAACCTACAACTTGAACACCCCATCTGCTTGCAGCGAAAAACGGTAGGATGGGTAGAGCGAAGGGAAACCCATCAATATCCGCGTGCGATAACTCAATACCCCGCAACTTGCTGTGGGGTAATTTATTAGTCGCTTCCTTACTCTACATCAGCAAGCGGATCTGACCAGTTGTCTGGATGTTTGGGATTGTCGGTATCCCCCATGTCATCCTCCAGGAGGTCATCAAACGGCCCTGACCAGTCTTCCGGCTCGGCCACGGGTTCGAGATGGAGTTCATGCCATGTATCGAAATCCAGCTCTTCGATATCACTTTCAAAATATTGAATTTCAATGGTTTGGCTGTCCTCATCTGTCGCAACAACTTTAAAAATGCGGTTTTCTTCACGGTTGCGAAACCAGTCATTGATTGTGGGCTCATAATGTTCTTGCATGAGACGACTTCCTCAAATTAAATAAAACGGTCTGATCTATCCGGAAATGTCGAACTCCTTATTACTTAAGCATAGGCGCGTTTTTTAGCGCCGGGTAATGA
>DRJN01000448.1 GCA_011052165.1 Gammaproteobacteria bacterium | reverse complement strand
AGGCCGAAGTTTTAATAAATGAGTGTTATTTAGAGCTTATTATGCCATTTATGGGCCTTTTTTGAAAAAACTTCGTCAGTTTATTCGCGCTATTTCGTTTTTATTTCAACAGTTTATGTTTTTTCGGCCAGGCACTACCTACTATTAATCGTTGCATAAGTATTTGCATGTATTATCCCCTCACCCCAACCCTCTCCCAGAGGGAGAGGGGGCTATGATGCAAATACGATTAATACTATGTCCATCACCGTCGATCCCTCGAGTCGATGTGTCTATGTGGCAAAGCCAGAGGATGCCGGCCAAGCGGCATATTCGCCTTCCAGCATCGCTGCCAACGGCAGCCTGACTGTGTGGCCTGACACGTAAAAATGATTGTTGCGATGGGAGCCTGAAAGATTTCCGGACCATTCCCTGGCAAGGCGCCGTCCGATTTTTGCGAGCGGGTAGTTTCACTGCAAGCGAGGGTGCCTGTTGCCAGGCACCCTCACAAGACAGCCCATACAGTTATCTCAGAATAACGGGTTTAAATGAGAAGACATTTTTGCTTTGCGGGTCAACCGTCATTTCAATCCAGCTATTATCCTTGTTACCGAAAACTTCAATACGCGTGAAGTTTTTGGTGAGCGTGCCATCTGCATTGAACATGGCTTTGTCAATTCTGAAGTAATGCGAATCGCCATGTACCAGTAGCACCTGTCCATTATAGTTATGAGTTTCCTTGACGAGCGTCTTGTAGAAGTCTGTATAACCGTTCTTGTCGTTCAGATTTGGCAGGAATGCCTTCTTATATCCCCCATCGCTTAACTCAAAGGGAAAAAATACATCCGCCTGTATGACAATCACAATGCCGGCATAGTGGTTTTCTCTGGCTTGCGCGAACGATTCTTTCAACCACTCCATATCTTTTTTATTTCGCGCTACATATTCAGCGGTAGCTGCATCACAATCGGCCTGTGTGCGATTCGATTTTTTGTGGCATTCTTTGCTTGTGGCAACAAAGTTGTTATTACTTCCGGGGACAAGCAGTGCGACAAACTCGACATTACTCTTTACAAAACGGCTGTTTTCACTATAGGCCTGTCCGAGAGCGCCTTGGCGATCTACTTTTACAGGGTGTTTTCCCTGGCTTGTTTTTTTACTAAAGAACACGTTTCGGAGGTAAGCCAGGCGTTCGATGGGATCATAGCTGCCATTGCTGATTCGATGACAGTCCGTCCATTCGTTGTCGCCTACAGAATATAACGTTGGCGCATTGATCTGGTTGAAAATGTCGACGACATCCTGACCGATAGCGGTGTCGGTACACAGCGTATGACCATTTTTGGTGTCACCGGCAAACAGGGTGAAATCGAGGTCATGATTGTTCATAGACGTGACGGTCTGTTTGATCATAGCCGCTTTTGTTGCAGGGTCATCGTTATAGAATTCATCTCCCCACAGGGCGACTCTCAATTTTCTCCGTTCTTCATGGTGCCTCCGGACAAACCGGCGTGCCTGATCGTCGTTATGCTCGTCATAGCGCGCATTGTTTATGAAGGTATTTGCTGTTGCGAGGGCATTATCACTATCCATGCCGTTCAACGTTTGCAATGAGTGGGCCATAACCTGACCGGCAAAAATGCCCGCCAGCGTAAACGCCATACCTGCGGCTATTGTTTTAAATTTGATATTTTTCATTTAGGATGCTCCATCATATTGAAGTTTGACAAAGGTAAGAGGCTGTTCTTTTGCGATGCTTTGAATGTTCGCAACAGATGCCTTTCCGGGGAAGTGCGGTCAAGACCGTTACACAGAATATTTACGACAAACCACGCGGCTAAATACTTTAGCCTTGACCTCAGAAACCCGATTTTAGATGTGGTTTGTTGCCGTTAATTGACAGTTAGTTGAAACTTTTATTTCCTGTCATATCGTCGATATGCATTCAGGCGTAGTAGTCTGTACCGGGGTACAGCCAGCTTGCCGCAGAGTCAGATTTTTTTTATTCGCAGCCGCCGTTGTTTCAGATGACGGATAACATGCAGTCGCCAGAGCAGGCGGACGGCAGTGGCGCCAATCAGGGCGCTGAGACTGCCCACGACAAAACATCCCAGAAGAAAAGGCTGCCAGATACTGGCAAGTTCAGTCATGAGCCAGGTGCTGGAGAGTACGAATTGAATATGGTGCGCCGGTGTTTGTAATACCAGAGTACCGATCTTGTAGCAGAAATAGAACAGGGGCGGCATGGTGATCGGGTTGGACACCCAGACCAGGCCAACCGCAATAGGTAGATTGGTTCTAAAAACAATTGCGCCGGCAGCACTCAGGAACATCTGGAAGGGGACTGGAACAAACGCCATGAACAGGCCCACAGCAAAAGCGCGGGAAACCGAACGCCGATTCAGGTGTAGGAGATTGGGATCATGGAGCAGGGTGCCGAAAAACCGGTTTAGCTGGGGATTATTGCGGATTTTATTATGATCCGGCATATAACGCTTAATGAATTTTTTTGGCATTGCAGATCTATGTTAGTGTCGTAGGTGCGTAGCAGGATGTGATCCCGCATAGTGTAATGGATCTGGCTTCGTTTTTTATTACCAGAACACAAATTTTTCCACGCAAATCTTCAAGGATGAAAAAATGCGTTCAGGATTATCCCTTCGAACCGGTGTTATGGCCTTTCTGGCTGGAATTCTCTCGCTTCAGTGTTTCCAGATTTTACCCGCAATTGAATGGTCGATGTTATTGCTTCCGGCTGTTCTCATGGCGGTGTTATTGCCGGGCCACTGGCGTCTGATGGGCTGGTGGCTCGCGGGGGCCTGCTGGATATTGTTGCAGGCACAATTGATTCTTGCGCACGCACTGCCCGTGGAGATTGAGGGCCGCGATGTATTGATCAGCGGGCGGGTTAGCAGCTTGCCGGAACAGAATTTTCGTCGCATCCGGTTTGAATTCGAGATTGAAAGCCTCTCCCGTGGCGGGCGGTTTTATCCCTCGCCGGGGCGGGTAAAGCTTAGCTGGTACCATGCCGGCAGGCGTAAACAGTTGCATGCCGGCCAGTACTGGCAGTGGCAGGTCCGCCTGAAACGACCGCATGGCTTTATGAATCCGGGAGGATTTGACTATGAAGGCTGGTTGTTTCAACACCGTATTCGCGCCACGGGTTATATTAGAAAATCATCTAAAAATCATATATTAACAGGTTTTTCTTCACGTTGTTTCATGCTTTGTTTGCGGGAAAAAATACGTGATCATATTCTAAAAATCACCCGTGACACGCACAGCACGGGACTGCTGCTGGCGCTGTCCATCGGTGAACGCAGCCTGATTACGCCAGAGCAGTGGCGGTGGCTGCGAAAAACCGGGACCAGTCATCTGGTGGCGATTTCCGGTTTGCATATCGGGCTGGTAGCCGGTCTGATATTTCTGTTACTGAATTGGCTCTGGCGTTTTTCCGGGCCTTTAATGCTGTATTGTCCTGCCCCCAAAGTTGCAGCCTGGGGTGCGATGGCGGCCGCGCTGGTCTATGCGGCTCTGGCGGGGTTTTCCATCCCTACGCAACGCGCCCTGATCATGCTTTCGGTGGTGATGTCGGGTATTATCTTTAATCGGCGTCTCAGCCCGGGTCGTACTCTGGCGCTGGCGTTACTGGCGGTATTAATCATCGATCCGTTGGCCGTCATGTCGGTCGGCTTCTGGCTCTCCTTTCTTGCGGTTTGGGTGATTGTCTATGGGCTGACGGCACGAGTCGGCAAGCCGGGCAAGTGGCAGCAGTGGTGGCGCAGCCAATGGTGGGTCACGCTGGGACTCATGCCGCTACTGTTGCTGTTTTTCCAGCAGGTGTCGCTGATAGCGCCGCTGGCGAATGTTGTTG
This sequence comes from Gammaproteobacteria bacterium, assembly GCA_011052165.1. GTDB lineage: Bacteria > Pseudomonadota > Gammaproteobacteria > UBA6429 > Thiohalophilaceae > JAADGZ01. Next base: position 6,408 of record DRJN01000448.1, on the reverse strand, counting down.
CGATCCCTCTGGTGAGTCTGCTCATTGCCCCCCTGAGCCTGTTGGGTAGTCTGTTGCTGTTTCTCAATCCGCACTGGGCTGCATTTCTGCTGTTGGCGGCGGCCTGGTTGCTGGACAGACTGAGCGACTACCTGTCCTGGCTGGCGGGTGTTCCCTTTGCTACCTGGTCAGCCTCACTGCTGTCCCTCCCCGCGCTGATATTGAGTCTTTCAGGCATGCTCTGGCTGCTCGCGCCCAAGGGTATCCCCGCCCGCTGGTTAGGCGGGGTGATGCTGTTACCGGTGCTGTTTTCCCGCTTTGAAGTGCCGGTGCAGGGCGAAGCCCGGTTCACTCTGCTGGATGTGGGACAGGGACTGGCGACGGTTGTGCAAACCCGGAATCATGCGCTGGTGTTTGATACCGGGGCGCGGTTTGGGGCGAATTTCAACATGGGCGATGCCGTCTTGATTCCTTTTTTGCGACATCAGGGTATTCGCCAAGTGGACAGGTTAATTCTGAGCCATGCTGACAATGATCATCTTGGCGGTGCGCCGGCCTTGCTGGCGCAGATTCCGGTGCGGGAAATATTAGCCAGCGATCCGCACAGGGCGAGGAAAAAAGGCATTATTCAAGCCATCGATCCCTGTCATCGTGGACAGCAATGGAACTGGGACGGGGTCGCGTTTCGATTGCTGCATCCCCCATTGAAGACCCGGCTGCGGCGTAACGACCGATCCTGTGTTCTGTGGATAGAGGCGGATGGGCAGCGTCTGTTGTTGAGCGGGGATATTGAAAAGACGGCCGAGCATGAACTTGTTCGCCGCTACGGGAATAATCTCCGGGCCGAGATCCTGGTCGCGCCGCATCATGGGAGTAAAACTTCATCCACGGCGGCATTTATTGATGCCGTATCCCCGCGCTATGTTCTGTTCCCGACCGGCTATCGTAATCGCTATGGTTTTCCTCACCCGAGCGTGCTCGCGCGTTATCGTTTACGAAAAATACCTTACTATCAGAGCTGGGCAAACGGAGCGATTAGTTTTACGCTGGGTAGTCATACAGGAGATTTACAACCGCAGCTATTTCGTCAGACAAACGGGCATTATTGGAATTCTTTCTAAATTTCAGGCCTGTCTGCGCTTTCGCGAGGATGAATGAGACTCTGTACCCTTTCGGCAATGCGGTTACTTTGGTAAAGTTAGCCGCAATGTCGGTTTTTCCCCTCATCAATCAAAAAAATCAAGGATTTCAAAGACGTGTTTGAGATGGTTATAGCGGGCGGCTGGCTGATGCTGCCGATTATCCTTTCTTCCATAATGGCTTTTGCGATTATCGGAGAACGCTTCTGGTCTTTACAGCATAAGCGTATCGCGCCCCTGCATCTGGTGGGTCAGGTCTGGCAGTGGCACAAAAGTGGTATGCTGGATGATGAACATATCGATGCCTTGATTAAAAATTCACCGCTTGGCCGTGTTCTAGCGGCAGGACTGGTCAATCGTAATCACCCACGGGAAATCATGAAGGAAGCCATCGAGGAAACCGGCCGCCAGGTGGTCATGGAGCTGGAGCGCTATCTCAATACATTGGGGACCATTGCTTCAGTGAGTCCACTGCTGGGACTGTTGGGTACAGTGGTTGGCATGATCAAGGTCTTTGCAGCCATTACCCTGCACGGCGTGGGCAACCCGGGGGTGCTGGCCGGGGGGATTTCCGAAGCGTTAATTACCACGGCGGCGGGTTTGTCAGTCGCCATTCCCAGTCTGGTTTTTTATCGCTTTTTCCGTGGCCGGGTAGATGAACTGGTCCTGGTGATGGAAGAGGAGGCGCTGAAGATTGTCGATGTGATGCACGGTGATCGGGAAGAACGCACCGGACAGGGTAACGCGGCATGAATTTCAGTCCAAAGCGGAATAAAGAACTGAATCTGGATATGGCGCCGTTGATCGACGTGGTCTTCCTGTTGCTGATTTTTTTCATGGTCTCGACCACCTTTAACCGGAAATCGGAGATCAGTATTGAGCTGCCTGAGTCCAGTGGCAAAGAAGCGCCACGAGAACCCTTTGTGATTGAAGTCAGTATCGACAGTCAGGGCCACTATTTTATTAACCAGCGCAAGCTCAGGGATAACAGCATTGAAACCCTGAAACGGGGTATCCGCGAACTGCGTTCAGAGCAAACGAAGGGTAAAACCATTCCCAAACTTATCATTAGTGCGGATCGCAATACCCCGTATCAAATTGTGGTGCGGGCGATGGATGCTGCCCGGCAGTTGGGACTGGTGCACCTGATCTTCGCCACCCGGCTCATCCACCACTGAACGCTATGCCGGATATACCACAGAAGACTACCGGCGTGGCGGTTTATCGGCGTCTGCTGACTTACGTCAGGCCCTACGGGAAAGCTTTTGTCCTGGCGATCATGGGTATGATTTTGTTCGCTGCCACCGAGGCCGCCTTTGCCCGTATCATCCAGCCGCTGCTCGATGATGGCTTTGTCAAAAAAGATCCCTCGGCGTTGCAATGGATCCCGATGGTGATTGTCGGCATTTTTGCAGTACGCATCATTGGCAGTTTCCTGTCCGACTATTGCATGGCCTTTGTCGCCCGCCATGTTATCCGCGATCTGCGTCAACAGTTGTTCAGCCAGCTTCTGCATCTGCCGGTCACATTTTACGACACCTCTTCTTCCGGCGTCCTGCTGTCGAAAATGGTTTATGATGTAGAGCAGCTGGCGGAGGCGTCTTCATCCGTGATCACGGTGCTGATCCGGGACAGCCTGACCATTATTGGCCTGTTGATCATGTTGATGTACTACAGTGTCTGGCTGACGCTGATCCTGATCGCCGTCACCCCGCTGCTGGCGGGACTGGTGGTGTATGTCAGCAAGCGTTTCCGAAAATTGAGTTATCGGATTCAGCAGTCCATGGGCAATGTCTCCAGCGTTTCAGAGGAAGTCATTGAAGCCAACCGCGAAATTAAAATATTTGGCGGGCAGGGTTATGAAGCCCGTCAGTTTGATGAGATCAATAATTACAACCGCCGCCAGTTTCTACGCCTGGCGGTGACCAATGCCCTGAGTTCGCCGGTGATTCAGTTCATCGTGGCCATTGCTTTTGCGCTGATGATCTTCTTTGCCTTTCAGCTTAACATGCAGGTCGGTGAATTCGGCTCCTATCTTACCGCCATGCTGCTGCTGATGCAGCATGCCAAACGTCTGACCACGGTCAACGCTACCTTGCAGCGGGGTATTGCCGCTGCCCAGAGTGTATTTGATTTTCTGGATCACAAGCCTGAGGTGGATAACGGCCGCAAGGTACTGAACCAGGCCCGTGGCGAAATTCAGTATCGGCAGATTAATTTCAAATATACCCCACAGGGGGGCGATGTCCTGCATGAGATTAATCTACGGGTTGAACCGGGGCAGAAGGTGGCTTTTGTGGGTCACTCGGGTGCAGGCAAAACGACTCTGGTCAGTCTGTTGCCGCGATTTTATGATCCCTGTGACGGACAGATCCAGCTCGATGGTTATGACATTCGCGAATTGACACTGGAAAGTCTGCGTTCCCACCTCGCGCTGGTCAGCCAGCATGTGACATTGTTCAATGACAGTATTGCGCATAATATAGCCTACGGCGCACTGGAGTCGGCAACCGAAGACGATATTCTGCGGGCAGCGAAAGCGGCGCATGCGTTGGAATTTATTGAAAAGCTGCCCGAGGGCATGCAAACCATGGTGGGTGAGAATGGCGTGCTGCTGTCGGGTGGGCAGCGTCAACGGCTGGCTATCGCCCGTGCTATTCTCAAGAATGCCCCCGTGCTGATTCTGGATGAGGCGACCTCGGCGCTGGATACCGAGTCCGAGCGCTTTATTCAGAGTGCACTGAAAGAACTGATGCAGGATCGGACAACTCTGGTCATTGCGCATCGTCTGTCAACGATTGAACAAGCGGATGTTATTGTGGTGATGGATCAGGGGCGCATCGTCGAAACGGGTAGCCATGCGCAATTGATGGCTAAAGACGGCCATTATGCGGCGCTACATCGCATGCAGTTTACTGAACTATAAAAAACCATGTTTTTTGCAAAGTCATTTGAACACAGTTGGTATAACAATAATACACTGACCCTGATGTTGCGGCCCCTGACCTGGTTGTATTGTGCGGTGATATTTGTGCGGCACCTGGTGTATCGCCTGGGGCTGCGAAAACGTTATCGCCTGAAGGTGCCGGTTATTGTGGTCGGGAATCTGAGCGTGGGCGGAACCGGTAAAACCCCGGTCGTGGTCCATATTGCCCAGATGCTGAAACGCTCAGGCTATGCGCCGGGTATTATCAGTCGTGGCTACGGCGGCAAGGCGCGGAGCTGGCCGCAGCAGGTACGTCCGGATGCGGATCCGGTGATGGTGGGGGATGAAGCTATTCTGATTTCCCGCCGCAGTGGCTGCCCGATGGCGGTGGGACCCAACCGGGGTCTGACCGGCGAACTACTGCAAAAACATTCCGGCTGTGACATTATTATCAGTGATGATGGCTTACAGCATTATGCCCTGGAACGGGATGTTGAGATTGTAGTGATCGATGGCATGCGCCGGTTTGGCAATGGCTTGTGTCTACCGGCCGGTCCGTTACGCGAACCGGCTTCAAAAAAAGAAAAAGTGGATTTCGTTATTACCAATGGCATGGCTATTCGGAATGAATATGCCATGCGCTACCAGGGCGAGATGCTGGTTAATCTCAATGATAGTGAAAAAACCTGCGCGCTTAGCGATCTGGTGGGGCAGAGTGTGCATGTGCTGGCGGGGATCGGCAATCCATTTCGTTTTTTTGAACAGCTACGCCGCAAGGGCCTGCAGGTGATCGAACATCCCTTTTCGGATCATCATCTTTTTAGTGCCGATGATCTGCTGTTTGATGATGACAAACCATTACTAATGACCGAAAAAGATGCGGTCAAATGTCAGCGCTTCGCTGGTGAGAATATGTGGTACCTGCCTATTAAGATTGAAATGAATAACGACTTTGATGTGCAACTACTCAACCTGTTAGAGAAGAAATAATATGGATATGAAACTACTGGATATACTGGCCTGCCCGGTTTGCAAGGGGCCGCTGGTTTACAAAAAAGAAAATAATGAATTGATCTGCAAGGTTGATCGGCTGGCTTATCCCATTCGTGATGATATCCCGGTTATGCTGGAGGAGGAAGCCCGCCAGCTTGATGCCGGGGAAGAAGTCTAGCCTCATGTCTTACCGTGTGGTGATTCCGGCGCGCTATTCATCGTTGCGCCTGCCCGGCAAACCGTTACGCCTGCTGGCGGGCAAAACCATGCTCGAACATGTGTATCACCGCGCCTGTCAAAGCGGTGCCGAGGATGTGATTATTGCGACCGATGATCCTCGTATTGATGAAGCCGCCAAAAGCTTTAACGCGCATGTCTGCCTGACGGCAGATACGCACACCTCAGGTACTGAACGACTGGCGGAAGTGGTGTCGGTCTGCGCTTTTGATGACAACGATATTATCGTTAACCTGCAGGGTGATGAGCCTCTGATGCCGGTAGCCTGTATTGAACAGGTTGCCCAGGCTTTGCAGGATAACCCGCAAGCCCAGGTGTCTACCCTGTGTGCGCGGATTCATAAATCCGAAGAGATTTTCGATCCCCATATCGTCAAAGTGGTCAGGGATAAAAATGAAACTGCACTGTACTTCAGTCGTGCACCGATCCCCTGGTTTCAGGGAAAGTTTGATCAGCGGCCCGCAGAACTGTCCGAGCAGGCTGAACATTACCGTCATATCGGCCTTTATGCTTATCGTGCCGGTTACATTAAAACCTATGTCAATCAGTCACCGGCGATGATGGAAACAGTCGAATCACTGGAACAGTTGCGAGTGCTCTGGCACGGTGGAAAGATTATTGTCCCGGAGGCGGTAGCGGTTCCCGGACCCGGCGTTGATACGGAAGAGGATCTGAAAAAAGTCGAAGCGCTTCTGATAGAAGCAGGCAAGCAGAATCGTAACTAAAAAAACCGTACAGGACAGGTTATTTTGACGATGGGTAGAGCAACGCGCGAAGTCCAGAGGGGAAACCCATCAATGAATCAATATCCTTAAACTCACGCAAAATCTCCCGAAGAACAAAGCCCAACAACACAACAGCAGTCAATAAAATTTACCCGGACAGTGCAGTTTTCACCATTTCAATTTTAGCATTAGCCTCATCCATATCCACGGCACTGACATCGGTTTCCATACCCAGTTTTTCAAAGGCCGGAACGTTTGACCAGTCTACCTGGCCGTAAGGTCGATCCGTTCCATAGGCGTCCTGCATATTGGCAACGATGACGATATCAACATAGTCAGGGGGTCCCTCATGACGACGACTGAGATTTTCATGTTCAGCGGCGACCTTGACAAGTTCTTCTGAGAAATT
>DRJN01000447.1 GCA_011052165.1 Gammaproteobacteria bacterium | reverse complement strand
GATTCAGGCATCGGCTGCCTTTAGGATCGACTCTTTCGTGAACAGCGTATCCAGAACCTCAAGCAGGCGGTCAATATGTGCCTGCTCATGTTCCGCACAGAAGGTAATCCGCAGGCGGGCCTGACCATTGGGGACGGTGGGCGGACGAATGGCGCTGATCAAAAATCCCTGTTCTTTAAGGTGCCGACTGACTCGAACGGCTTTTTCGCTACTGCCCAGCAACAGCGGTTGAATAGCGGTATCAGACTTCAGCAAGGGTAGTTGCAACTTCATCGCGCCCTGTTTCCAGTAATCCACCAGTGCCGCCAGCTTTTCCCGCCGCCAGCTTTCTGTTTGCAATAACCGCAGGCTGGTACGCGTGGCGGCCGCCACCGCCGGTGGCAGAGCCGTGGTATAGACATAACTACGAGCATGGTTGATCAGGGCTTCTATCAACACCTCATCCCCAGCAACGAAGGCGCCAAAGCTGCCCGGCGCCTTGCCCAAGGTGCCCATCAATACCGGTACGGCCACAGCGTCCAGCCCCGCCAGTTCAAGACTGCCGGCGCCGGTTTTGCCCAGCACACCAAAGCCATGCGCATCATCGATCATCAGCAGCGCATCATGTTCGCTTGCAAGTTGCGCCATATCGGCCACAGGCGCCAGGTCGCCGTCCATGCTGAACACGCCCTCGCTGACGATCAGTTTTTCGCCCCTGCCGCACTGTGCCAGTTTTTCACCCAGTGCATCCATGTCGTTATGCGCATAACGCTGCACGCGAGCGTGCGACAAAACCCCTGCGTCAATTAAGGAGGCATGATTAAGTCGGTCGGCAAACAGCGTATCATTGCGTCCCAGTAAGGTGGATACCAGCCCGAGGTTGGCCATATAGCCGGTTGAGAACAGCAACGCCCGTTGACGCCCGGTAAAGGCGGCCAGTTCTTCTTCCAGTGCATGATGTTCATGCGAGTGACCGTTGATCAAATGCGCCGAGCCGCTGCCCACGCCGTAACGATCCACCGCCTGTTTGAAGCTTTTTTTTAGTTCGGGATGGTTCGCCAGCCCCAGGTAGTCGTTACTGCAAAAATTCAGATATTCGCGGCCACCGATGCGAACTTTGATGCCCTGGGGCGTGCTCATGATTCGGCGACGACGATACTGGTGAGCCTGCTCGCGTTTATCTAATTGTTGCTGGAGTCGTTCGAAGATCATGTTTTTTACACCCCCGCTCAGTGATAGCGTATCGATGGGTTTCACTTCGTTCTACCCATCCTACCGTTTATCGCTGCATGCTGCGGGGAATGACGGCTGAAGAAGTTCAAACGGCTCGAATGCCAAGACGCTCAAACAGTTGCCGATCGGCATCGGCTGAGGGATTAGTGGTCGTCAGCAGTTTCTCGCCATAGAAAATGGAATTGGCACCGGCAAGAAAACACAGGGCCTGCATTTCATCACTCATATTTTCACGACCGGCCGACAGGCGCACCTGGGAGTGCGGCATGAGAATACGCGCCACGGCGATACTGCGCACAAACTCAAACGGATCCAGTTCCGGCGCATTTTCCAACGGCGTACCCTCCACCTTGATTAATAAATTAATCGGTACACTCTCGGGATGTTTTTCCTGATTGGTCAACTGTTGCAACAGGCGCACCCGGTCACGACGGCTTTCACCCATGCCCAGGATACCGCCGCTACAGACCTTGATATCGGCATCGCGCACATGCTGCAGGGTATCGAGACGGTCCTGATAGGTGCGAGTCGTAATCACCTCACTATAATATTCCGGCGAGGTATCGAGGTTATGGTTGTAATAGTCCAGCCCGGCCTGTTTCAGTTGTTGGCTCTGCTCAGGACTCAACATGCCCAGGGTCATGCAGGTATCCATGTCGAGCGCCTTCACCGCCTTGACCATGTCCATCACCGGCTGGAGATCCCGCTCTTTCGGCGAACGCCAGGCCGCACCCATGCAAAAGCGGCTCGCGCCTTTGGCCTTGGCGGCTTTGGCGGCTTTGACGACCTCATCCAGCGGCATCAGGGGTTCGGATTCCAACTCGACATCATGGTGGGCGCTTTGCGGGCAGTAGCCACAGTCCTCGGAACAACGGCCCGTCTTGATACTCAGCAGGGAACTGATCTGCACCTCGTGGGGATCGAAATGCTGGCGATGGATGCTTTGCGCCTGGTACAGAAGATCGTTGAAGGGCTGCTCGAACAGCTCCGAGATTTCTTCTTCCTGCCAGTCGTGGCGTAATTTATGGCCCTTTGAGGTGAGAGGGGGTAAATCGATCGAGGCTCTGGATTCCATTGTGGTGTACCGGGTTATATACTCAGGGTGAGATATCCTGAAAAGAAATGCCGGATTCTAGAAGTACTGTGGCGTGGGTGTCAACTGACAGGGAGGTCAAAAATAAACAACTGGCTAAAAAATAACCCGATCAGGCTGAATATCTTTCCCTGCCTGCTCTGTGGAACATCAGATTCAGGCCGTCTCGGAATTTGCAGCGCCTGTGAACAAGCCCTGCCACACAATTTATCGGCCTGTCGCCGCTGTGCACTGCCCCTTCCTGATACCCGCCATGCCCAACTCTGCGGGCAGTGTCTGGGTTCTCCGCCCCCCTGCCATCAGGCGCAGGTTCCTTATATCTATGCCGCCCCTCTTGACGCCTTGATCACCGGTCTGAAATTCCGCCAGCAACTACACTATGCACGTCTGCTCAGTGGCCTGTTGACTCAACATCTTATGAAAAATCCGCGCCAGTATCCCGAGTGCATCGTACCCGTGCCTCTGCACCCGGCCCGCCTGCGCGAACGGGGCTACAATCAGGCCCTGGAACTGGCCCGGCCCCTGGCCCGCTCACTGGGCATTCGACTGGAAAAAAATCTCGTTCAGCGGGTTCGCCAGACCCGCCCGCAGACCGAACTGAAACTGGCCTCCCGCGCCGCCAACCTGCATCAGGCCTTTCGGCTTAAGCGGCCACCGAACTACCGGCATATCGCTCTTGTGGATGATGTCATCACCAGCGGCCATACCGTAAACGCCCTGGCCTGTGAATTCCTTCGGGAGGGTGTCGAGAAAGTAGAAGTCTGGGCGATTGCCCGCGCCCTATCCCGAAACGGATAGTGAAAAGGGCCGGAAAAAATTCCTCAGAATTTTAAATGCAGATCTAGAAACAGGCCCTTTGTAACCGGCTTGCTCAGCAACTGGTTCATCTCGTCACTGGCGTACTGCTGGTGTTGCCAACCGCCTTCCAGACCCAAACCGCCGACCCATTCATAAGACAGTTGGGCTTTGTAATCAAAGCTCGGATTGATCATGGAATCGGAGTGACGACCAACAAAACCTGCCGACAGGCCCTTGAAGGGCAAGTTAAATAATGCCGCCGCATAAAACATGGGAATAGCTTCACGGAAATTATGGAGTTGCTGCTGGCCATTTGTGAAAAAAACGGCATTCGCATCAATAAAGCGGATATTCAGCCCTAAATCAAAGTTCATGCCTTTCTTCGTCATCGGAAACAACAGGGCGGCATCGTACTGCCGCAACCCTGTTGCCTCGCTGGCCAACTTGTCCTGCATCGCCACACCGGAAAAATGAGGTTGCAGTAAATCCTTCTTCACATTCCAGCGACCGTCAACCACATCATGCGTCAACTGAAAGTGCAGTGGAACCTGTCTGTTGACAGCGTAGTTAGACACCACGCCCGTTTTAAACGGCGAATACTGATAGTCAGATCCATCTCCCGCTCCCGACAATGGCCCCGCCATTACCGTGAAACTGCTAATTAACGCCATAACAGCAATAGTCCATGAAATAACCATCACTTTTCCTGATTTGTCCACCTTGCCCACACTTATCCGTATTCTTCTCGCCCTGAAATCCCGTTGCCCTACACTTAGTCTAAAATCGGGAAAATGTAAAGTATAGCGCATCCCTCAACCCGCAACCACAGGGCAAGATCATACTTTTTGAATAGCGATCAAAATAACGGAATAGCGCGATTAACCGGGATGTGTTTATTAACCGTTACAAAAGATAGGCACTCACTCATCCGGGTAGCTGATCTCGTTCAACGCCGCCAGCCGGTTGTCGGTGTACTGAATCATCTGCGCCGCCAGGGTGCCGCTGGCGCGGGCCTTTTTATAGGCCTGGCGGGCCGCCTCGCTGTCACCCAGTTTCTCCAGCGAAATACCCATGCCGATCCACCAGATGCCGACCCTGCTATTTTGTTTGAGCAGATCCCGATAGATCTCGACTGCATTTTTATGCCGCCCCTGGCGCTGGTACAGGGCGGCCAGCAAAGCATAATAATCCACGTCCTGACTGACGGGGGGCAGGTTGCGTTCCAGCACGCCAACCGCCTGATCCAGCGCACCCTGCTCCAGCAACACCCGCGCATACAGTTTTCGGAACATGCTGTGTCCGGGATTGATCGCCACACCCCGCTTCAGTAGCTGCGCCGCCTCTACGTAACGCCCTACCTTGATATAGATCCCCGCCAGCATTTCTCTTGCTTTGATATGCCCCGGGCTGCTTGCCAGCGCCTTGCGGAAGAACTTCTCGGCCTGTGGCACCCGGTCTTTGCGTAGCGCCGCATAGCCTTGCTGAAAAGCCCGGTCGGTCACTTGTTTTTTCGTCAAGGGTAGCCGCTGTTTCTCTATGCTCCCGCGCCCTGCTTCGCCTTCTCTCTGCCTCTTCACTTCGGATCCTGCCGCAGGACGCGGTGGCCTTTTCAGGCTTATCTTTCGCGATTTTTCAGGTTTGTTCACCCGCCCGGTTGTTTCTGGTGTTTTTTTCTTTGCGACGGCAGGCGGGAGGGACGCGGGAGGCGCCACGGATACGACGCTTGCTTTGGCCAGGCTATTTTTCGGCCGGTCAGAAACGGCTGAGGCGGCTGCCGGTACTGAAACCGGCGCCGGGATCTCGACCACCTTGACGGCTGGAGAAGGGCTTCCCTGTGCCTGCCGATCCCAGACCAGAAAGCCCACCAGCAACGATAAAATGATCAGTACTGCACCAAAAACGTAGACAACAAACGAATCGCCTCGCCTGCTCACGATATAACGCGGCATGGTGACAATGGAACCGTCCACGGACGAGACGGGCTTTTCACGCCGCTGTTCCAGATCTTTAAGAACCTGATTGATCAAACTCATGGCCGACCCCCCGTCTCAGGCGCTTTGTACCAGCAAGCCCGCCAACGCCGCCAGCGCCAGACTGGCGGCCACCCAAATCCCGCCCTGCATGAGATCCCGACGCGTATGCGGATGCAACTGGGCATCCTCGGTATCTTTTACCGCCATTTGCATGTGCACCGGGGTGACCCGCCGATCGCCCTTGCCATAGCTGGCCAGCATGGCCTTGTGAGAAAGAATATTAATCAGGCGTGGAACGCCCCGGCTCGCCCGGTATAGCGTCTGCAACGCGGCTAATGAAAACAGCTCCCCCCCCTGGTAACCGGCCGTCATCAACCGGTGAGACACATAGGACGCCATGCCTGCCCTGTCGATGGGCGCAAGGGTATAAGAAAAGGTGATCCGTTGTTTCAGTTGCCGTATCTCCTGACGCCTGAGTTTATCGTCCAGTTCCGGCTGGGCAAACAGCACTACCTGTAGCAACTTGTTTTTTTCTGTTTCCAGATTCGTCAGCAAACGCAGGGCTTCCAGGGTTTCAATCGGCATGGCCTGGGCTTCATCCATGCACAGCACCACACGTTTACCCTCCGACGTAAACTGAATCAATCGCCCGGCGATCATCTTCAGCAACTGATGATGACCGTAATGCCGATGCATACTGACGCCCAACTCTTCCGCTACCGCCGTCAACAGGCCATAGGGGGTCAGCATCGGGTTGGGAATGTAGGCGCTGACAAAACCGTCATCCAGCGTATTGAGCAGCTTGCGGCATAACAGGGTCTTTCCCGTCCCCACCTCGCCGGTGACCTTGATAAAACCTTCACCGGTTTTTAACGCCACCAGAAGGGTATTCAGGGCATCCGCATAATGCCCATAGGAAAAAAAATATCCCGTATCCGGTGTCAGCGAAAACGGCGGCTCGGTCAAACCAAAATGTTCAAGATACATGGTTTATTTACCTGTCAGATCCGAATGCGCTTAATGTCCATAGATGCTGTCAAATCTTTGCTCTGAATGATTGATGGCATCGGCCCACTGGGTGTCGTCTTTCACTACAATAGGCTTGAGCAGAATCACCAGCTCGCTTTTCTTCTTGACCTTCCGCACATGCTTGAACAAGGCGCCAATCAAAGGCAGATCACTCAGGAAGGGTACCGAGGCGTCTTCATTCTTAAGTGAATCCTGCATCAGCCCGCCAATCACCACCACCTGCCCGCTATGGGCGCGGATAACGCTGTCTGACTCCCGGATAGTGCTGACAGCCAACGGCACGCTCAGAGTCGAGGTACTGGAAAGCCCGATGTCCTTGACCTTTTCGGTCACCTTGCTCACTGAAGGGTGGACATGCAGAATGATCTCGTTGTCACCGCTGATCTGCGGGGTGACATCCAGCGCCACCCCACTAAAGAAAGGGGTCAACTGGACATTGCTGTTGGTGCTGGAGGTTCCGGTGGCAATATTGGTGTTGGACTGCACATCCGTAATAAAGAATTCATCCTGGCCGACTTTGATCACCGCCTTCTGGTTGTTGATGGTCGAAACCTTGGGGCTGGACAGCACCTGCACGTCCCCCTGAGTCTGCAACAGTTCAATGAAAGCAGAAAAATCATTACCGATATTCAGCGCAACCGAAAATATTCCGCCCAGCGCGGTCGTAGTGGAACCCACTACCTGCGAGAGGTTGGCGGGATTAAGATCCCCTGTATTGCCTGCCGTGGCGGTCACGCCCGTCCCGCCGAAGATACTGCCGCCCCCCACCTGGCTGGCCTGAAAACGGCTGTTGGCGGTCGCTTTCAGGGCTGACCAGTTGATCCCTGACTGAAAAGCATGACTGAGTTCCACCTCGACAATCTTGGCTTCGATAATGACCTGCCGCTGAATGATGCCCTGAGTCTTCTTGAGGAATCTGCCCACCATGCGCAACTCGCTCGGCATGCCTCGTGCGACAACGACACCGGACTGTGGACTGACCACCACGCTACGACCCTTCTTGTTGCCCAGCATGACTTTGAGGGCTTTTTGCAACTCTTTCCAGAAAGCAGGCTTCGAGGTCGTTTCGATTTCAGTGCCGGACACCTGTAACTGGCTACGGTTACCCGTCCCTGATGAGCCTGAATTACTGAAGCCACCCCCCCCGTAGCCTCCGCCGTAGCCTCCCCCATAGCCCCCGTAGCCGCCCCCGCCCCGGCCAACATTGGGTGACTCCGTCACCTGGCCGGAGCTGATGCGCATCTGCGATCTGCCCTTGCGCTTAACATCCAGGTAGTTGATGCTGAAAACGCGGGTGCTCAGGGTGTTGGGAAAAACCTGATAGCCGATTTTTGTTTTTTCGAAGTCATAGCCATAAACATTGCGCACGACGTTCATGACTTGCGGCACCGTCACGTTCTTCAGATCCAGGGTGATGCGGCCAGTCACTTTCGGATTCACCACCATGTTATAACGCGTACCTTGAACCAGCCCCATAAAAAACTGTTTTACAGGTGCACGGTTTACCTTGATATCAAAACGAGGTTCGGTGTCCACCGCCACGTTGCCCGGCAGACCGAGACTGATGGCCGGCAACAGCGCCTCCTCGACATTCTTCTGCGACACCGGGGCGGCCGGCTTATTTTTAGAACGCGTTCCCGCCTGCGTCACGACATCGTTAATAGAAGCCATTAGCGTCGGCTTCTGCTGTTCCTTGTCCACCGCACAGGAGCACAGCAACATTGAAGTCAGCAGCGGATATACCCACGAGCGAGTCCAGTTCATATTATTTCACATGCCTTGTCATTTTTTTCCATACTCCAGACATTACCGAGCGAACTAGCGCGCCGGTGTTTTTCTGATTTCTGCTTTGAACAATCTAACTGAAAACAGTCCCTGCGCCCCTTTCAGGCGAACCTCCTGCGGTAATATCTCCATCAACCGGGCCTTGTTGACCCATGCTCCAACCTCCAGCATGCGCCCATTGATAATGGCAAAACGGCGCCTGGCATCGATGCGGATCGCACTTAAGTGCCAGCCTTTTTTCAACCTGGGCTTTTGACTGTTGGCCTGTGCATAACCTGGCGGACGCATGGGATCACCCAGGACTTCGGCCTGCAGCCCCCCTATCGGTACGACCGCCAGCATTATCAGCAACCACAGGTACCCGCGTAGCATCTCAGACTCCAATCCAGCCGGGGGTGAGGCTCAGGGTATGCACGGTCATAACAATCTGCGCCTGCGGGTAGTGCTCCATGGTCACCTCGAGGCTGTCCCAGTAAAAATTCCAGGGCAGGGTTTTCAGCAGCTTGAGGTAGGCCAGCATCTCCAGATAGCTACCCCGGAACTCCATTTGCAGACCATGCTGATAGACGCCCACATCCGCCGGCAGCGGTTTGTTTTTATCAAGGCTATCTTCTAATAACGGACGCACGGGCAAATTATTCAGCTTTTCCAGTTTCAGGGCACGAGTCTGTGTCAGTACCGCCTCCAGCACCTGCGCCATTTGCGCGGGGGCTATCAACCCCTGCATCTTGACCTGTAACTGCTTACTAATCTGCTGCTTCTGGCGTTTAAGCCGTGTAAGCCGCTGCCGATTTTGTGCATCGGGATCCTGCATCAGGCGTTTTTTTAAAAGAACGATCTGCTGTTCGCCAGCCCGTGCCTGCATGGCCGTGCTATCAATCTGCTTTTTCAGCACCTCGGCTTGCTGCATTTCGGGTTCAACAAACAGCAGATAAAAAAACATGAGCAGTGACAGCAGCATCAGCAGGCTGACGGCCATCCGCTCTCGTGAAGAAAGCGTATCGAAACGCGCCCGATAATGATTCAGCCAGACCATGTTCATCGCTGATTTCACCGGCGGCCTCCATTGGCAGCGTATGTTTTCCCCGCTTTTGCCGCATCCGGTTTTTCACCCACGCCATGCAGCTCAAAATCCACCCGTCCCGGCTGGTCATGATCGCGCGACATTAACAGCATCTCAAAGGCCTTGCCGGCAAATACCGGTTCAGTCGACAGACGCTGCAAATAGCGCGGCAGCAATTCTGCTTTTAGCGCCTGGCCTTTCATGCCCAGGCTTGCCCCGCCCTGGCTAATTCTCACTTGCGTCAACCACAGCCCGGGGATACGCTGACGCGCCAGTCCGCTGACATGCTTGGTAAACCCTCCGATATTGCCAAAACGCTGTTCCCCCAGTACTTTCAACACCTTTTGCCGGTTGCTGATCGCAAGCACCAGGCCATCCACCCTGGCCTGTAGCTGCTTATCTTTATGGCGTGCCTGAAGCTGTGTCTGCAAGGTTTTGAGCTTCGCCATTTTTGCCGCCTGTGCGGCTTGCGCCGTTGCCAGTTCCGCGTCCAGTTGTCGCACCTGCAGGGTATACACCAGACCCAGAGCCAACATCAGCCCACTGACGAACGCCATGGCCATCAGCAGCCGTTGCGAAGACAGGCGGGTCTTCTTTTTCTGCAGGCTGGCCTGGTAAAGATTAATCTGTTGCATGAACGTCATTCCAAACGCAAAGCCGCGCCAATCGCATAAAAGGCGCGCGCCTGCATCTCCCCGTCGATCTCAGCCGGCACATCGATCACTTCGGCCAGATCCAGCATCCTCACGTTCAACCCCAGGCTGTCACGAATGTGCTCCAGCAGTTCAGGCACTGGCTGTACCAGCGGGGCAATCAGTAAATGTTTGATGGGTGGTTTGCCGAAATGACTTTCGTAATAGTCCAGTGAGCGCTGGATTTCCAGCGCCACCGTCTCCAGCGCCTCAGTGGGTTGTTCACTCATCAGGGCCATGGGGCTGCCATTGACCGCCACCGCGTTACTGGCTGATCCCGCCAAAGCCTGATAACCGCTGTCCAGTTCGCGCGCCAGAAACAGGGTGGACTGATACGTCAGGGTGAGCAGGCCAGATTGTTGCTGCAGGTTAAGCAGGGCCAGCCCACTTTCATCCTCGGGCAGACGGCAGGCAATATTGCGTTGCACCAGCTCGGGAATATCGATGTACTGCAGAGCCATACCGGCGGGCACTACCCGTTCGATGCAGCTACATACCTGATCTTTATGGGCATAAACGGCATAGATCTGGGGTGTGCGACCCTGTTCCCTGAGACCGGGGATCTCGAATACATCAAGCACCGCCTGATCCAGCTCATAATCCAGCTGATCCTTGATTTTCCAGCGTACCGCATCGCGCATTTCATCATCCGCGACCTGGGGCGCCTCCAGCAGTTGGAGGGAAAAATCCCCCGGCTCCATAACGATAGAGAGTCGCTGTTTGCCCAATTTATGCGCTTCGCACACAGAAACCAGCCCATCGGCGGCGACGGACTCCAGCAAACACAGCCGTGGTTTATCCGGTTCATCCCACTGGATCTTCGCCAGCACAAAACCATCCCCGCTACGGCTCATGCCCAGCAGGCCATTGACATTGGTTTTTCTCTGCAAAAATGAAAACAGGACCCTGACTCCCCGAAAACAGATACCGAATGCACCACTCACCCGCATAGAACTTGCAATACATGTACCAGTGGAGAAAGTATCGGCAGCTTGTCAGTAAATGTTTACAAATATTGTGTAAAATACTGAAATAATTGATGAATAAATAACCAGCAGCGCCCGCAGACGGAGAAGAGACGGCGCTGAACCCGGTGCAGAGAAGGGGATCCTGCGGCACACAATGATAAATATTTAGCGGTAACTCAGAAAAAAACCGGCAAACACGGCAAAACCCAGCCAGTTATTGTTTAGAAAAGCGCGGAAACAGGCGTTCGGTTCGCGCCCGCGGATGAGATATTGCTGGTACAGGGACAGACCTGCGGCCACCGCGACCCCCAGATAATAGACCGTGGACAGCGCAAGCTGACGCCCCAGTAAGACCAGCCCCAGCAGCATGAAAACCTGTAGAATACCGATAATAACCCGATCGGCCTCCGCGAACAGCACTGCGGTGGACTTGACCCCGGCCCGGAGATCATCCTCTCTGTCCACCATGGCATACATGGTGTCGTAAATAACCGACCACAGAACATTGATCACATAGAGCAGCCAGGCAATCCGTGGCACTTCGCCTGTCTGTGCCGCAAAGGCCATGGGAATCGACCAGCCAAAAGTCATGCCCAGCACCACCTGTGGCAGATGGGTATAACGCTTCATGAAGGGATAAACCGCCGCCAGCGCCACCGCCACAAAGGCCAGATAAATAGTCAGACGGTTCATGCTCAGCACCAGCAGGAAAGCCAGCAGGCACAACGCCGCGAACAACCAGAGAGCCTCCTTCGGCGTCACCTTGCCACTGGCGATAGGGCGGTCACGGGTACGGCGGATCCGGGGGTCAAAATTACGATCGGCAAAGTCATTAATCACACAGCCAGCCGAGCGCATGAGCACCACTCCTAACAAAAACACCAGCAACACGGGCCAGTCCGGCCAGCCAGCCGCCGCTACCCACAACGCCCAGCCCGTAGGCCAGAGTAGTAGCAGAATACCAATGGGGCGGTGCAAACGAGTCAGATAATAATACTGAACCGCGCGCTCGCGCACATGCCCCCAGTCGATAATCTGCATGAATTTTTTCATGATTCTGATTCTGCATCCTCGTCTGCCATGCGGCAACGGGCAATCCCCGGCAAAAACACCTCACTGACCAACAACGGTTTGCGCGACAGGTAAAACACCGAACGCCGTCCCCAGATAGCGTCCGGCTCAGAATCCAGCATCTGGGTGGCGCGAGTGAAAATACGCTGCCCCGGACGGATGCAGGCCGCCTCAACCTCATCGCGAGACATGCTGGGCGCGGCAAACAACACCGCCCCCAGCGGCCGATTGCCAAGACAGCCAAGACGCCGTTCAGCACCGCTCAGGGTGGAGACCGGAATCACCGTACGCGCATAGACCACGGGGCGACCATGACAGAATAGATGAACCTGACGTACCAGAGCCAGCCGATCCGGCGACACCCCCAGGCGTATCGCCTCATTCAGCATCGGTCGCTGCCAGCCCTGCTTTACCAGCTCAACCCGAAAGTCCTGTGGACAGGCCATCTGCAAACGGCGGGTGAGCGAACCCCGGTC
>DRJN01000446.1 GCA_011052165.1 Gammaproteobacteria bacterium | reverse complement strand
GAAGACTTTTATGCCCGTTTCCGGATTCCGGAAATCAGCTCACTGCCGCGTTTCACCGGCGGGCTGGTCGGTTACTTCGGCTATGACACGGTGCGTTATATTGAACCGCGCCTGGGCGACTGTCCCAACCCCGATAAACTGAATACTCCTGATATCCTGCTGATGGTATCCGATGAAGTGATCGTCTTCGACAACCTGTCCGGTAAGATGCACATCATTATCTATGCCGACCCGGCAGAAGACGGGGCCTTCAACAAAGCAACGACACGTCTGAATCAACTTGTGAGGCAGTTGCATGACAGCATTCCGTCACATGTTTGCGAAAAACCCCGGCAGGTGAATGAGAAGGATTTTGTCTCCGGTTTTACTCAACAGGGGTTTGAGGCGGCGGTGGCTAAAGCCAAAGACTATATTATTGACGGTGACATCATGCAGGTGGTGCTGTCGCAACGCCTGTCGATTCCCTTTCATGCCCGGCCGCTGGATCTTTATCGCGCCCTGCGCAGCCTGAATCCTTCGCCTTATATGTATTATCTGGATCTGGGAGCGTTTCATATCGTCGGCTCTTCACCGGAGATCCTGGTACGGGTCGAAGACGACAGGGTGACCGTGCGTCCGATTGCCGGTACCCGTCCCCGTGGTGAAAACGAGGAACAGGATCAGGTTCTCGAACAGGAGCTGCTGGCCGATCCCAAAGAACTGGCCGAGCACCTGATGCTAATCGATCTGGGCCGCAACGACGTGGGCCGGATTGCTGAAACCGGCAGCGTCGAGTTGACTGAAAAAATGCAGATCGAACGCTATTCGCATGTGATGCACATCGTCTCCAATGTTACGGGTAAACTAAAACAGGGTCTGTCAGCGATGGATGTGTTGCGTGCCACTTTCCCGGCCGGCACTCTTTCCGGCGCCGCCAAGGTACGCGCCATGGAAATCATCGATGAACTGGAACCGGTCAAGCGTGGCGTCTATGGCGGCGCTGTGGGTTACTGGTCATGGTCGGGCAATATGGATACCGCGATCGCCATACGCACCGCCGTGATCAAGGATCAGACCCTGCATATACAGGCCGGCGCCGGCATCGTCTACGACTCGGTGCCGGAAAAAGAATGGGAAGAAACCATGAACAAAGGCCGGGCGATATTCCGCGCCGTGGCGCGTGCCGAAGCCGGCCTGGGTGAGGTGCATAAGTAATGTTATTAATGATCGACAATTACGATTCCTTTACCTATAACCTGGTGCAGTATTTTGGCGAGCTGGGTGCAGAGGTGTGTGTGCAGCGCAATGATCAGATTGATATCGCCGGGATTGAAAACTTGAACCCGGATCAAATCGTGATTTCCCCCGGTCCCTGTACGCCCAATGAAGCCGGCATCTCGGTTGATACGATCAAACACTTCGCCGGTAAAAAGCCGATACTCGGGGTTTGTCTGGGACATCAGAGCATTGCCCAGGCCTTCGGTGGGAAAATCGTCCATGCGGGGAAAATCATGCATGGTAAAACCTCGATGATTCATCATGCCAATGCCGGTGTTTTTAGCGGTATTGATAACCCCTTCGAAGCCACGCGTTATCATTCACTGGTGATTGAAAAAGTCAGCCTGCCGGATTGTCTTGAAGTGACGGCCTGGACCGAAGATGAAAATGGCGGGCTGGATGAAATAATGGGAGTGCGCCATCAAAAATATGCGATTGAAGGCATGCAGTTTCACCCGGAGTCCATCCTGACTGAACACGGGCATCAGTTACTGAAGAACTTTCTTGAGGGGTGATTTTTCAACGCAGAGACGCACTTCCTACGCTTCGCTCCGGTCGCGTCTCTGCGTTTTTTACGAGGAGTTGAAAAATGAACATGCAACAAGCCATTAAAGCGGTGAGTGAACGCCGTGATTTGTCGGCTGAGGATATGACCTCGGTGATGCGCACCATTATGACCGGCGAGGCGACACCGGCGCAGATCGGGGGTTTCCTGATCGGCCTGCGTATGAAAGGTGAGACGATAGATGAAATTGCAGCGGCGGCCGGGGTGATGCGGGATCTGGCGACGGGGGTCAAGGTGACGGGGGAGCACGTTGTCGATATTGTTGGCACCGGTGGCGATGGCAGCAACACCTTCAATATTTCCACGGCCAGCAGTGTTGTGGTAGCGGCGGCCGGTGCTACGGTGGCTAAACACGGTAATCGTTCGGTTTCGAGCAAGTCCGGCAGCGCCGACTTGCTTGAGGCGGCGGGAGTGAATCTGGATTTGAATGCCGAACAGGTAGCCCAGTGTATTTATGAAACCGGTATCGGTTTCATGTTTGCACCGAAACATCACAGTGCCATGAAACACGCTATCGGCCCGCGTAAGGAAATGGGGGTGCGCACCCTCTTCAATGTACTGGGACCGCTGACCAATCCGGCTGGCGCACCCAATCAGCTACTGGGCGTGTTTGCCGATGAGTTAGTGGAACCGCTGGCCCAGGTGCTGAGCAAGCTGGGCAGCCATCATGTACTGGTGGTGCATTCAGATGATGGTATGGATGAAATCAGCATTGGCGCGCCGACCAATGTTGCCGAGCTGGTAAATGGCAAAATAGAAACCTATAGCATAACTCCCGAACAATTCGGCATAAGCCAGGTTGATATTAGTTCGCTTGCGGTTGATGGTGCCGGGGAGTCCCTGCAAATCATTAACGCGGTGCTGGATAATCAGCCCGGCGGTGCAAGAGACATCGTCGTACTCAACGCCGGTGCGGCCATCTATGCTGCGGATCTGGTGGATACCCTGGAAGCCGGCATACAAAAAGCGGATGAAGTGATTGCCAGTGGCGCGGCAAAGGAAAAACTGGCTGCGCTGGTGAAGGTTTCTAATAGTTTTTAATTCTTCAAACGTAATTATTAATGTTATACGACGATGAGTACTGTAGGGTGGGCACGGGTTTTGTGCCCACGCGTTACTTTATTTTTGGATGTTAACCATATGAAATGGATTCTTGAAATTCCCGCGTGGGCACAAAAATCGTGCCCACCCTACTGGATCACATTAAGAATCAGGGACGAGAAGAAAAATGCCTGAAACCAATAAGGTTGATAGGCGTTTAACGTTAACAATAGCCCCTTCCAGGGGCTTTCATCATACCACCCGCTCTGTGGGTGGTTTTTAATTCTT
>DRJN01000445.1 GCA_011052165.1 Gammaproteobacteria bacterium | reverse complement strand
GCAGTTATCCGAAGCTGGCCGGTCAGAATGCCGCCTACCTGGTCACGCAGATGAAGGATATCAAGAGCGGCGCCCGCAGCAATGGCCTGACCGCAGTGATGAAGCCGATCATCGCCGGCGTCAGTGATGATGAGATAAACGCCATTGCCCATTATCTTTCCTCCAAGAAGTAAGGGTTTTGATCACCATTAGTTTCCCCACTTCATCGGGGATGTAAGACGTGGTTCCAATCGCCTCTGAACTCATCTCCTGCATCGGCTGTAATAAATAACTCTTCAGCCTCGGGGCAGGTGCGCGTCCCCATCATGTTCCAGCACCGCCGAATAGAGGCGACAGCAAACGCGGTGGATAAAATACACCCATTTTAGTAGACTGATTCATTTCTTTATACATGAACATTTAATCCAGGAGCGTGATTTAGAATGATACTGTCCCATTATGTTCATACCTTTGGGCAGGCCATGCTGGCGCGCTATGGGGAACGTGTTCACAAGCTGGCCATCGATGCCGCCTTCACTTGCCCCAATCGTGACGGGAGCAAAGGTACCGGTGGTTGCACCTTCTGCAACAACCAGTCCTTTAGTCCCAATAGCCGCCAGCCAGCCGCGCTGGAACAGCAAATTGAAGCAGGGCGTCAGGTGATTCGCAAGCGCACGGGCGCGCGCAAGTATCTGGCTTATTTTCAGGCGTATACCAATACCTATGCCGATGTCGAGGAGCTGCGTGCATTGTATGATCGCGCCCTGGCAGAAGAGGATGTCATCGGCCTGTCCATCGGCACGCGCCCGGACTGTGTGCCGGACAAGGTGCTGGATTTGTTGCTGGAATACCAGCAGGCCGGGTATGAGATCTGGCTGGAGCTGGGATTACAGTCCAGTTTCAATGACACCCTTGACCGGGTCAATCGTGGTCACAGTTATGAGGAATATGTGCATGCCGTGAAAGCCGCGCGTAGCCGGAACCTGCAGATCTGTACGCACCTGATTGCCGGTCTGCCCGGCGAGACGGCTGAGCATGTGCACATCAGTTTGCAACGGGTGCTGGAGCTGGGCGTACAAGGCTTGAAGATCCATCCTCTGCATGTGGTCAAAGGAACGCAGCTTGCCAATGAGTGGCGGCGTAATGAATTTACGCCTATTGGCTTGCAGGACTATGTCCAGCTGGTGGCGGATATGGTGGAACAGACCCCGGCTGACATTATTTATCATCGGCTGACCGGTACCGCATCGGAATCCATTTTACTGGCGCCGTCCTGGTGTTCGATGAAATGGCGGGTATTAAACGACATTGCCGAAGAATTACAGCGGCGCGGAAGTTATCAGGGTACGGCATTTGGAGAGCAGGCAAATGGTTGCGCGTAATAACAGGATTGAACTGGTCTGTCCGGCGGGCAGCCTGCCGGCCTTACGTGCGGCCATCGACAATGGCGCCGATGCGGTGTACATGGGGTTTCGTGATAACACCAATGCGCGTAATTTCCCAGGCCTGAATTTTGACGAAGCCGAGGCGCGCAAGGGTATCGACTATGCGCATAACAAGGGCAGCAAGGTGCTGCTGGCTTTGAACACCTATCCCCAGCCGCAGCACTTTGAGCGTTGGACACAGGCGCTGGCGCATGCCGACAACCTGGGCGTGGATGCGGTGATTCTCGCCGATCCCGGACTGATGCAGTATGCCACCGAGCATTTTCCCGATTTGCGCCTGCACCTGTCGGTGCAGGCATCCGCGACAAATCGTCATGCCATTGCCTTTTATCATAAACATTTTAATATCCAGCGCGTGGTATTACCCCGGGTACTTTCCTTGAGCCAGGTGAAAAGCGTGATCGATAACAGCCCCGTTGAGGTGGAAGTGTTTGGTTTTGGCAGCCTTTGCGTGATGGTGGAGGGACGTTGCGCCCTGTCCTCCTATGTTACCGGCGAGTCACCCAATACCTGCGGGGTCTGTTCGCCGGCAAAAGCCGTGCGTTGGGAGGAAACGCCGCAGGGACGTCAGTCCCGCCTCAACGGCGTGTTAATCGATCGTTACCAGAAGGATGAAGCCGCAGGGTATCCCACCTTGTGCAAGGGCCGCTTCAAGGTCAAAGGGGATGATGTATTTTATGCCATGGAGGAACCCACCAGTCTCAATACACTGGAGATTCTGCCTGATCTGGTGAAAATGGGTATTGCCGCGATCAAGGTGGAAGGCCGCCAGCGCAGCCCCGCCTATGTGAAACAGGTGACCCGAGTCATGCGCAGCGCGCTGGATCGTTGTCAGCAGGATCCTGATAATTACTCACCGGCAGCGGACTGGGTGGCTGCGCTCGATCATGTTTCCGAAGGTCGCTCGCATACCCTCGGAGCACTGCACCGGCCGTGGCAGTAAAAAAATGACCAGGGACGAGGGATGAGTAGCCAGGAAAACCCGGTAGGGTGGGCACGTTTTTTTGTGCCCACGTGTACACTTACCGAAGAAAAAGTTAAAAGGTAATAGACTATGAAGTTATCCCTGGGTCCGTTGCAATACTTCTGGCCGAAAGAAAAAGTCTTGGAGTTTTATAAGCAGGTGGAAGATTGGCCGGTGGATATTGTTTATCTGGGCGAAGTCGTCTGTGCCAAGCGCCGGGAATTAAAACTGGAAGACTGGCTAGTAATCGCGGAACAGTTAACGGCCGCTGGCAAAGAGGTCGTACTCTCGACCCTGATTCTGCTGGAAGCCGATTCGGAGTTATCCCGTCTGGAAAAAATATGCAGCAACGGCCGTTATAGTGTAGAAGCGAACGATATATCGGCGGTACATCTGCTGGATGGCAAAAATCACTTCGTTATCGGGCCTCATATCAATAGCTATAATGCCGGAACGCTAGCGGTGATGCATGACTGTGGTGCAACACGCTGGGTGATGCCCTTTGAGTTGGGCCAGTCCACCTTGCAACGGCTGGTTGCGGAAAAGCCAGCCACGCTTGAAACCGAGGTTCTGGTTTATGGCCGCCTGCCGCTGTCATTTTCTGCCCGCTGTTTCACCGCCCGGGCGGACAATGTGCCCAAGGATCAGTGTGAGCTGCGTTGTATCAGCGATGAGAACGGTCTGCCCCTGCAAACCCAGGAAGGCCAGGAACTGTTTACCGTCAACGGTGTTCAGCTGCAGTCCGGCGTACCCTGTAACCTGCTCGGAGAAATGCCCGTGCTGATGGATATGGGCGTGGAGGTCGTGCGCCTGTCACCCGAAGCAGGATCCATGAATGAACTGGTGACTTTATTCCGTGATGTGATCGATCAAAAGCATAGTGCAGTGGAAGCCGTAGACATCATGCAGGATCGCTTTGCACAACAGGAATGGTGCAATGGCTTCTGGCATGAGGAAGCCGGCATGAACTGGAAAGAAAACCGGCTACAGGGGTAAAGGTGGTAATCCGTATCAGGAATTAATCATTGCACTGACATGCCG
>DRJN01000444.1 GCA_011052165.1 Gammaproteobacteria bacterium | reverse complement strand
GGTGATATTGCCGTTCTTGTCTGTTGTGCTCAGCTTGTTGTCGTTGCCGTCATAGGTGGCGGTGGCGGTGTTGCCCGCCGGATCGGTGGCTGAGCGCAGATTATTGTTGTTGTCATAGGCATAGGTGGTGATGCGGCCCAGCGCATCGGTTTTGGTCAGCCGCCGGCCTGCGCCATCGTAGGTATATCGGGTAAGCTTGCCCAGGGCATCCCTGGTTCGGGTGAGATTACCCTCGGCATCGTAGGTGTTGGTGGTCGTGTTGCCACGGGCGTCGGTAACAGTGAGCGGCAGGCCGCTGGCATCGTAAGTCACCGTGGTGGTGTTACCCAGCGCATCGGTGGTCGTCAGCAGGTTGCCGTTGGCGTCATAAGTGAAGCTGGTTGTATTGCTCAGGGTATCTGTGCGCGTTAGCGGGTTGTTGTTGGCGTCGTAGGTGATGGTGGTGACATTGCCCAGGGCGTCGGTCTTGGTGGTGACATTGCCGTTGGCGTCATAGCCGTAGCGGGTGACGTTGCCGTTCTTGTCGGTAACCTTGACGCGGTTGCCCCGGTCGTCGTATTGGTACAGCGCAATCCCGCCTTTCGCATCGACCGCCTTGACCAGGTGTAACATCGAATCGTGGTAACGAACCGTCACATTGCCCAGGGCATCGGTCACGGTAGTCTTGTGGTTGAGCGCCTCATAGGCGTATTGGGTGGTGCCACCCCTGGCATCGGCCTGGTGGACCACCACCCGGTTAGCGGGATCATAGGTATTGTTAACCAGGGCATTCCCGCGTGGATCGGTGATGCTCAGAACCTGATGGCGGGTATCATAGGTGTAGCGGGTAACACCGCCGTTGGGATCGGTAGCAGAAACCAGGTTGCCGTTAGTATAGGTGAACTGGACGGCCCGACCGATGGGGCCGGTGATTTTCGTGATGTGCTTGCCGGCATCGTAAGTGAACTCTATCGTACGCCCGGCGGTGTCGGTGATCCGGGTCAGGTCGCCCCCGCTGTAGAGCAACGTAAGGGTATTGCCATTCTTGTCGACCATAGAGGTCAGGTGGCCGGAAGCATCGAAGTGATACTGGGTCAGGTTTTTCCTGTGCAGGGTATACGCGCCTCCCCCATCGTCAATCAGCGTATCGAAGACGCCCGATGGCGGGGTAAAGCCGCCCGCCCCGTCCGGCGCCCAGACTTCGACTCGACCATCATCCCAATGAATTTCAGGGCTGCCACCGGTCGCCTCCAAGAACACATTATAATTATGCGTCCAGCCATATCCCAAAGGCCCATCGGTTGCAGTCGGCTCACTGGCCGCCTGCGAGTTGTAACTGCGGTCAAACACAAATGGCATTCCTTTACCGGGAATCTCCAGATCCTTGTGTTGGTACACATAGTTACCGGTGGCGGTGTTAACAGGATCGCAGCAGGCCGCCGGGGTCATCCCGAACGAGGCATCTTTCCGGGTGAGTTGGGTATTGCCCATATTCCAGGAGTTGAAGGTGTCCAAAGTACCGGTGACTTCCGCGAAATGCCCATTGCCGGTGGCGCTTACCTTGACCGTATGCTGACCGCAGGACAGGCCCGTCACCGTATAGTGGCCGCTTGCGTCAATGGCATTGGGTATTAAGGTACCATCCACATAAAGGGCAGCATCGGCACCCGTAATGGGGTTGTTGTTCTGATCCGTTAAGGTACCTGTCACCGACTGGTTTGTCTGGCAGGCGCGGAAGTTCAGGCCGGTTATATTAGTGCCGGAGACAGGGACCGAGCGTGGAGGAGGATCGAAAGTGTAGCCACTGAGGCTGGGGGTGAGGGTATAACTCCCGTTGGCGAGCGCGGCAAATGAGTAATCGCCATTCACATCGGAAACGCCGTTCAGATTCGCATTACCCGTGAGGGTAAGGCTGACGCCCTGAAGTGCTGCGCCATTCGCAGTTGCGACCTTTCCGGAAACCACGTAGGTCGTCGCCTGTCTTTTGATCGTACCGGTGATGCCGCTCACGGAGAAACTGCTGCAATATAACCCATCAACATTATTGACTGTGAGCATGTCGCCACTCAAGGTCGCACTACCATTATAGGTGCTACCGGGACAATCGGGTATTTTCTCCGTCAGCGTGAAACTAAAGATGTCATTCGCCAATGTTCCGGCAAGCGGGCCGTAGGAGGTACTTCCACCGGCATCATAACTGCCGGAAACGGTCTGCCCGGATTGATTGAGTACAAAGGTAAGGGGCATCGTACCCACACCAGGAACATTGATAGAACCCTGCCAGGTACCATCCAACGGGTCGGCTCCAGCGGCCAATGCCAGATACTGCCCGCATACCCAACCGGTGGAAGCCCCCGAAATCAACGGCAGATCAATCTCATACCAGTTGCTATAACAACCCGAACCGGAAGGCTGGGTGCCAAGAGTCACAAAGCGCTGGCCATCCCAGGCGCTGTCGATAACCGAACCGCCGGAATAGGAGAGGATGTTCAGTCCCAAACTACCTGTGCCGGTGACTTCGACCTGGGGCGCGGTGGGATCTTCTGTGGAATATGTGGTGCCGCTAACTGTACCGGCAATCCAGCCCGAACAGGGATTGCCATTACCACAGGGCAGATGAATCTTGTACCAGACATCGCTACCCTGCAGACTCTTCTGGAAGGCGACAAATTTCTGGCCAAAGCTGATTTCGGTGAAGCTCGAATTTGCTGTACCTGGACCCTGCCGCACGTAGAGTCCTGCGGCGTTGGTAACTTTTACGGGAACGGGGGTGATCGCAGTAACCGGCGGCCCAATATCAAAAGACTGTCCGCCGCGCACGAGACGAACATATAAGGCAAAGGACTTATTGCCGCCGCCGTCGTGGCCAAAATAGACGTACCACGCGTAGTCGGAGCCGTAGGCAACGGGAGAAGCCGACCAGAACCCCGACGAGGGCGTGCCTGGAAAAACCGTTTCATTGATGGCCGGGCTATAGCACTGGCGCTCCACGATGGAACCCAGTTCCTTGATATTCGGGACGCGCCAGTCAGTGTGGCCGGCATAGCCCCCGCCGGTGTTGAGGGTTTCCGCCCGTTGCAGAGCCTGCTGCCAGGACTGGGTGCCTGCCGTTCCGGTGCAGACAGCGCCATCCCAGGTCTGTCCCTCGGAACAGCGCTT
>DRJN01000443.1 GCA_011052165.1 Gammaproteobacteria bacterium | reverse complement strand
TTGTTTGCCGCCATCACCAGTAAGGGGTTAAGGATGCCAGAGGCGATGCGTGGACAACATGGGAGTAATCTCATGCGCGACAAGCATTATGATCAAATTCTCCATTACCCATCCGAAGCGAATACATTTACTGATTATGGAGGTGTTTTGGACTTCTATAAGCGCAGCCATCGGCCATTGTTTCCCGGTATTGCTATGACAAAAAGAGAATTTACCTATCAGATGTCAGATCATCTACCGCTATGGGTTCAGTTGCGAACCGATGTTGAGGACGAGCGTCTGGATCAGATTCTGAACAGATGAGGAAAAAAGAAGGTAGAACCGGGGATAGGTATGGGTTCGATCGCTTCAACTGATTTAGCGGTAGCTCTTCCATTCTTCTGGGCAGATTTGTGTCTGCACGGCAGTGGCTGTGAGCGCCTTCAAGAAGTACCTTTGAAAAATTCAGACAGGACAATCTCCGTTATTCAGGTAGGCTGTGTCAGCTGTGATGGCCACAATAATCTAAAAATGTTCACGATTCTGGGTATTAAAGTACATTACGTACAGAATAATGAACGTAATGAGGGTTGCCTTTGCTGGAGATTGTTGCCGATATATTGATATTAAGTTCATTATAATGTACGTTATTAGTTTTAGCGGCTATAAAAATGGACGATAAATGAGTAAAACTCAACTTGATTTGATGGCACCGATCCCGGTCAGGCGGGCGCTGCGCAAGCTTGGGCAGGATATCCATGATGCCCGACGAAGGCGGCGTATTCCTACGGCAGTCATGGCTGAACGGGCCTCGATTAGCCGAACGACCCTGAACAAGATAGAAAAGGGTGACCCTGGCGTTTTGCTGGGTAACTACGCCAATGTGCTCTTTGTCCTGGGTATGGCGGAGCGGTTGGGTGATCTGGCAGATGTCAGGACGGATGCGGTGGGTCTTCAACTCGAAGAAGAGCGTTTGCCGCAACGTATTCGCAGGCCGCGCCAGAATAAATCTGGACGCAAGTCGCTTCAGTCTGGGCAGAAGGGTAAGGCGTGATGGAAACAGAAGTGCTTGTCTATGTGGATATTGCCGGCACGCCGCATCTGGCTGGGCGACTGTGGGCACGCGTGCGCAAGGCTAAGGAAAGTGCCAGCTTCGAATATGATCCAGGCTGGCTTGAATATGTCGATCGTTTTTCCCTGGAACCGGCTCTGGCGCTTGGCCCGGGCCCATTTCACACACCTTCAGGTAAACCTCTGTTTGGTACCCTTGGCGACTCTGCCCCCGATCGCTGGGGACGGGTTCTGATGCGTCGGGCAGAGCGTCGGCGTGCACAAGGCGCGGGCGAAACGCCGCGCACCTTGATGGAAATCGACTATTTGCTCATGGTCGATGATGAAGCCCGACAAGGTGCATTGCGCTTTGCCAGACGAGAGGGTGGGCCGTTTCTTGCTGACCATGAAGCTGCTCGTATACCCCCCCTGATCGATCTGCCTCGATTGTTGTCGGCGGCGGAGCACGTCGTGGGTGACACGGATAGCGATGAGGACCTTCGTTTGCTGCTGGCACCGGGTTCGTCATTGGGGGGTGCGCGTCCCAAGTCTTCTGTCCGGGACAGGGATGGGCATCTCGCCATTGCCAAATTCCCGCACAAGGATGATGAGATCAATGCGGTTCTGTGGGAGGCGGTTGCGCTGAGGTTGGCGGCAAAGGCCGGTATTCCTGTGCCCGACTGGCGGCTTGAGCGTGTAGTGAACAAGCCAGTGCTATTGCTACGCCGGTTCGATCGGGTTCAAGGCCAGCGTATTCCATTTCTTTCGGCTATGAGCATGCTCGGGGCCAGTGACAATGAGTCGCGCAGTTACCTGGAATTTGTCGATGCGCTGCGTCAGTATGGCGCTAACGCAAAACAGGATATGCATGCGTTGTGGCGGCGTATCGTCTTCAACATTCTGATCTCCAACACGGATGATCATTTGCGTAATCACGGCTTCCTCTATGCCGGTCCAGATGGCTGGCGACTGGCTCCGGCCTATGATCTCAATCCGGTACCCACCGATATCAAGCCACGTGTTTTGACAACGGCCATTGATCTTGATGATGGCACGGCCTCTCTGGATCTGGCTATGAGTGTGGTGGGGTATTTTGAACTTGCTGAAGATGACGCACGGGTAATCGCAGCCGAAGTCGGGCAGGCGGTGGCAATGTGGCGTGAGGAGGCTGTGCGACTGGGCCTAACCTCGGCAGAGATCGATCGCATGGCATCCGCTTTCGAACATGAAGATTTGAAGGCGGCGCTTTAGTTATTGCGGAAGGTGCACCCTATCTGTCAGTACAAAGGCAAACTGACCGGTTGATTCAGTTGTTTTGGGTAAAGTTACTTACGAGTTTGATACCTTTTCGTTAGTTGACGGATCATACTGACCAAAACCTGATACAAAAGCTTGCTGGTATTTTTCTTCTGCTTGTTCTACCCACAGCCCATAGTGGCGCATGATCATTATTGTATATCGATTAGATACATGATGGTTTAGGGATGATTGGGTCTGCTGGGCTACAAAGTTTGCCAAATTTGCGTGCAGTTTGCGTGCAGTTTCAGTGCAGAAAAGGGGACATTGAGAGACAACGAAGGACAGTTTAAGGGAAAGATAATCAGCCTGAAACTTGTTGTAACAGGCTGATTTTTAATGGTTTGTGGTGGTCTTCTGTGGTTTATTAGAAAATTGTTAAATGGTGGAGGCGGCGGGAATCGAACCCGCGTCCGCAAGACCTCTGCCTTTGGTTCTACATGCTTATCCACGCCTATTAATTTTAACGACTGGCAACCCGGCGGGCGGGGCAAACTAGTCGCGATTTCGGTAAGGTTTTAGCGCTTCCGTCCCGAACATACTTCCGCGCGATTCTGTGAGATATGACCCCTGAAACCTGAACGCACAGACACGGCTCCAGTCAGAGGGCTTTACAACCGGTGTTTAAGCGGCTAAAGCGTAGTTGTCGTCGTTGGCAACTATAAGTGTTACAGATGGATTAACGAGGTATTCTGTCCCTCGGCATGCACCTCCGGTTTCGTGACCCACGTCGAAGCCAGGTCGCCCCCTTGGTACTACTACTTAGGGCTTTATTGTAGCGTAAAGTTCGGAGAAATATACTGGAATCTTGTGACGAGGGATGAGTTTCGAGGGTCAAGGAGTTAAAACGGAGACTATTTCCCTCGTCCATCACTCCTAAACAGGTGTTCCAGATACCGGGTTACTGGTGAATTTCCACGTTCGTGGTGAAGTCCTGAGTTCTCCGCCAGGGTTTCTCCTATGCAGAGGCGAAGGGCTTCCCCTTCGACAAGGCTCTCCTGAGTGGAACCGAAGGACTTCCTTCGACAAGCTCAGGATGAACGGTAATTCTTAAAGTGGACGGGTATTAATCGTTGCATAAGTATTCGCCTGTATTTTATACCCTCACCCCAGCCCTCTCCCGGAGGGCGAGGGGGTTATGATGCAAATACTTATGCAACGATTAATATTTGGAACAAGCTATTTAGTTTCTCGTTCCTTTCAGTATCCGCGCCTTGTCGCGTTTCCAGTCCTGCTCTTTCTCGGTGGCGCGTTTGTCGTGGCTCTGTTTGCCCTTGGCCATGGCGATTTCCAGTTTTGCGCGCCCGCGTTTCCAGAACATGGCGGTGGGAACGAGGGTAAAGCCTTTGCGTTCGACGGCGCCAATGAGTTTGTTCAACTCGTCCCGGTGTAGCAGTAGTTTGCGGTTGCGCTGGGGTTCCGGGTGGATGTGGGTAGAGGCGGTATTCAGGGGGGTAATCATGGCGCCAAAGAGAAAAGCTTCGCCATCTTTTATCAGGACATAACTGTCGCGTAGCTGGATGTGCCCGGCGCGCAGGCTTTTGACTTCCCAGCCTTCCAGCACCAGACCCGCCTCGAAGCGTTCGCCAAGGTCAAAATCGTGTCGGGATTTCTTGTTCAGGGCAATAGTGCTGCCGGGTGATTTCTTTTTCTTGTTTGCGTTTGCCATTGTTGCATTATATCCGAGCTGCGCCGGGATTGTACTGGGATTGTCCCGAATCAAACTTGTGATATGACTGATTTTGCTGGAAAATCAGCCTCTTTCATCTAAAGGAACGAGCTCGTATGGGGAGCAAACCTGTATCCATTCACGGTCAGTGGTCATCCCGCTGGGCCTTTACCCTGGCCGCCACGGGATCGGCGGTGGGATTGGGTAATATCTGGAAATTTCCCTACATTACAGGTGAGAACGGGGGAGGGGCTTTTGTACTGGTTTACCTCGTTTGCATTGCCCTGATTGGTATTCCCATCATGATGGCCGAGGTCATGCTGGGACGGCGAGGCCGCCAGAGTCCGGTGAATACCATGAAAGCGCTGGCGCTTGAAGCCGGGCAGTCTCCTTACTGGAAGTGGCTGGGCGGGCTGGGTATGGTGGCCGGGTTTCTGATTCTCTCCTATTACAGTGTGATCGCGGGCTGGGCGCTGGCCTATGTGTTTCGCACAGCATTCGGTGTCTTCACGCTGGCGACGCCCAAGGGTGTTGATAGTATTTTCGCCCATTTTATTGCGGCGCCCGAGGGACTGCTGTTCTGGCATACCCTGTTTATGGTCATGACCATGATTGTGGTGGCGCGTGGGGTGCAGGGGGGACTGGAAAAACTGGTCAAATTTCTGATGCCGGGCCTGTTTATTATGCTGGTGGTGCTGGTGGGATATGCCATGAACTCGGGTGACTTCATCCAGGGCCTGCATTTTTTGTTTTATCCGGATTTCTCGAAAATCACCCGGAATGGTGTTCTGATTGCCATGGGGCATGCCTTTTTTACCCTTAGTCTGGGTATGGGGGCCATCATGGTCTACGGTTCCTATTTGCCCAACCATGCCTCGATTGCCCGGACATCGGTGATCATTGCACTAGCCGATACGTTGGTGGCGTTGATGGCGGGCATGGTGATATTCCCGATTGTATTTGCCAATAATTTGCAGCCAGGCTCCGGTCCCGGTCTAATCTTTCAGACCTTGCCTCTGGCTTTCGGGCACATGCCCGGCGGGGCGTTTTTTGGGACGCTGTTTTTTATTTTAGTAACTTTTGCCGCCTGGAGTTCCAGCATTTCCCTGATTGAACCCGCTGTGGCCTGGTTAGTGGAAAATCGGGGCGTTTCGCGTATCCATGCCTCTGTAACCATGGGTATTCTTTGTTGGTTGTTCGGTTTTCTGACGATTTTTTCATTCAATCTCTTGGCGAATTTCACCCCACTTGACATGTTTGAGCATTTCAAAGGCAAGACTTTGTTTGATTTGCTGGACTATCTTACTTCCGATATTATGCTGCCGCTGGGAGGCTTTCTTATTGCCATTTTTTCAGCCTGGATTATGAAACGTGAAGCCAGTCGTGATGGGTTGGAGATGGAAGAAGGATTAGCCTATATGAGCTGGCGTTTTCTGGTACGCTACATTACCCCGATTGCGGTGATGATCGTATTTCTGAGAGCCATCGAGGTTATTTAGTTGTCCAGGATAATCGTTTGACCACTATTACTAAAAGTGCGCTGGTGGAATACAGTGCAGAGCAGATGTATCGACTGGTGGATGACATTCCTCGCTATGCCGAATTTTTGCCCTGGTGCCGGAAATCCACGGAAATTGAGCGAACGGATGAGGAGGTCAGGGCGAGGCTGGAGATTGCGCACAGCGGCCTGCATAAATCCTTCACCACCAGTAACCGGTTGCTGAAAAACCGCAGTATTGAAATCCATCTGGTCGAAGGGCCGTTCCGGCATTTATACGGTATCTGGCGTTTCGAACCTCTGGGGGACGGGCAGGCCAGCAAGGTGATGCTGGAGATGGATTTTGAATTTTCCAGCAAGCTACTGTCAATGACCTTTGGCAAAGTATTCACGTTCATTGCCTCAACGCTGGTTGATGCTTTCGTTAAACGGGCGAAAGAGATATATGGCTGATCCCGACACAGATATGATTCATGTAGAAGTGGCTTACGCGCGGGAAGACGTGCAGGCGATCCTCGGGCTTGCTGTGCGACAGGGCACCACGCTGGAACAGGCGATATCGCAATCGGGAATCCTGGATCGCTTTCCGGAAATCGATCCGGATAAAAACAAGGTAGGCATTTTCGGTAAAATCAGTAAACGTGACGCGATATTACGTGAAAATGACCGGGTTGAGATCTACCGTCCTCTGCTTGTCGATCCAAAAGCTTCACGACGCAAGCGAGCAGAAAAAATGACCCAAACCAGCACTGCGAAATAAAGCCGCCAGCGCGATTTATATAAAACAGATGACTCGGAATCAGGTAAAATAGCGCGTTTTATGGTGGCTTGTATCGGTTCCCCCGCGACGATAAGCCGTGAACCCCGCCAGGCCCGGAAGGGAGCAACGGTAACGGTTGACTCGGGCGCCGGGGTGAGCTGCTATAAGCCGCCACCCAAATTCAGGGACGAGGGGCGAGAACCAGAAACAGGCTTTTTCTCGTCACTTGTTACTAGCCTTGGCGGAATTCATGAGCTATCAAGTACTGGCGCGCAAATGGCGGCCGCGGACATTCGAGCAACTGGTTGGGCAGGAGCATGTGCTGCGCGCCCTGATTCATGCGCTGGACGAAGATCGTCTGCACCATGCCTTTCTGTTTACCGGCACGCGCGGCGTCGGTAAAACGACCATTGCCCGGATTCTGGCTAAATCTCTCAATTGTGAACAGGGCGTCAGCAGCCACCCCTGCGGCGAATGCGCGGCCTGCCGGGAAATTGATGAAGGCCGTTTTGTCGATCTCATCGAAGTGGATGCGGCATCCCGCACCAGGGTGGATGAGACCCGCGACCTGCTTGATAATGTGCAATATGCCCCGACCCGGGGTCGCTATAAGGTGTATCTCATCGACGAAGTGCACATGTTCTCCAATCACAGTTTCAATGCCCTGTTGAAGACCCTGGAAGAACCGCCGCCCCACGTAAAATTTCTGCTGGCGACGACCGATCCGCAAAAACTGCCGGTGACTGTTTTGTCCCGCTGCCTCCAGTTTAACCTGCGCCGGCTGGCCCCGGAATGGATTCAGGACTATCTGGAAAAGATCCTGACCCAGGAACATATCGAAACGGACGCCGCCGCCCTGAAGCAACTGGCGGGCGCGGCTGATGGTAGTATGCGGGATGCTCTCAGCCTGCTGGATCAGGCTATTGCTTTTGGGGGCGGCAAGGTGGGGGATGCGGATGTACGCGCCATGCTGGGCACCATCGACAGCCAGTATATTTTCAGAATTTTACAGGCCCTGGCCCAGCAGGATGCGGCGGCGCTGATCGCAGAAGTGGCGCAACTGGCCGAACAGGCGCCGGATTTTGCCGATGTGCTGGCCGAGTTGATTTCCACCTTGCAGCATATCGCCCTGCTACAGCAGATCCCTGATGGCTGGGCTGAAAGCATGGGCGAGAAGGACAAACTGGAGACACTGGCTGAAAAATTGAGGCCGGAAGAGGTGCAGCTATTTTACCAGATTGCCCTGATCGGTCGCCGGGATCTACCCCTGTCACCCGAACCCCGAGGTGGGCTGGAAATGGTGCTGTTGCGCATGCTGGCATTTCGACCTGCTGATGCGCCGCTCTCCGGATCGTCCACCCGGTCTTCGGCTTCTTCGGCATCGGTTTCTACTTCGATCCGCCATCACGTCCCGGCATCGAAATCAATGCCTGAATCGAGCCTTGAAATGATTTCAGAGCCCCCGGCGCCTGCAACTGCACCATCGTTAGAACCTGATTTGAAAAAACAGGTTCTGGATCATGGCGAAGCAAATGACTGGTATCAGATTGTTGAGGGGCTGAAGCTATCCGGCATGTTGCAGCAACTGGCCGCGCACTGCAGCATGAGTCGGCGGGACGCTGATTCTATCTGTCTGCATCTGGATGAGACCGGGGCGCCGATGCTGAATCAGGAACGGAAAAAACAAATGCAGGAGGCCTTAAGTGACTATTTCGGTCAGCCGGTAAAACTGAGTATCGAACTCAGAGCGTGTGAGGGAGAAACGCCGGAAAAGCGTCAGCAACGTTTGCAACAGGAGCGGCAGCAGGAGGCCGAGACAGCCATCGAAAATGATGAGAACGTGCGTTCATTAATTGATGTTTTCGATGCGACGGTGAACCCACAGAGTATTCAACCACAGGATTGAGAATCAGGGGATCCTTGATTAGTGTCCTGTTCTCAGAGTTTTTTATTTTTTACAAGAGGTAAACACAATGAAAGGTGGAATGGGTAATTTGATGAAACAGGCTCAGCAGATGCAGGCCAGCATGCAGAAAGCGCAGGAAGAAATGGCCCATATCGAAGTCACAGGCAAGTCTGGAGGCGGACTGGTGTCGGTGCTGATGAATTGCCGCCATGATGTCAAACGCGTCGAGATCGATGACAGCGTGATGGATGACAAGGAAATGCTGGAAGATCTGCTGGCCGCAGCGGTCAATGATGCCGTGCGTCAGGTCGAGCAAACCACCCAGGAAAAGTTTTCCGGCATGACAGCGGGTATGAATCTGCCCGGCGGTTTCAAACTACCCTTTTGATTTATCTTCCGGATAATTTATGTCCTTCAGCCCTCTTATAAGCCAGTTGATCGAGGTTCTTTGCTGCCTGCCGGGCGTCGGTCCCAAGTCGGCGCAGCGTATGGCTTTTCATTTATTGCAGCGGGATCGCGAGGGGGCAAAGCGTATGGCGACGACCCTGCTGGAGGCGGTCGAACGCATCGGCCATTGCAGTCAGTGCCGAAGCCTGAGCGAGCAGAGTCTCTGTAAACTCTGCGCCAGTTCCCGTCGCGATCGCAGCCTGCTGTGTGTAGTGGAGTCGCCGATAGATGTACAGGCGGTGCTGCAGGCCGCCGATTACAAAGGTATGTTCTTCGTACTTATGGGCCATCTGTCACCGCTGGATGGCATTGGCCCGATTGATATTGGTCTGGATAAACTGGCGGCGCGACTGGATGAAGGCGAAATCCGCGAAGTGATCCTGGCCACCAATCCGACTGCCGAAGGCGAAGCCACCGCCCATTACATTGCTGAGATCATTGAGTCACGAGCCGGTATTCGCGCCACGCGTATCGCACACGGTGTACCGGTGGGTGGTGAACTGGAGTTTGTTAACAGCAGCACCCTTTCCCGCGCCTTCAATGCGCGTACTGAAGTTTGATTTTAAGGAAGGGGGGCATTGGCCACCCATAATTCAGGGATGACTGAAGTCGAGTGTGGGTAAACGTTGCAACGCCTGGCTGGTCTGTTTGCATACGGTCTTGAAATATTTATAAGCCTGTTCATCCAGCTGGCAGCTACTGTTGCGACGGTCGGCATAAATGAGTCCCACCGGTTTCTCATCGACGAAGATCGACATGGCAATAAATGAATTGGTACTGATCAGTTTTTGAAACTCTTTGGGTACCAGAGGCCAGAATTTTGTCCGGTTCTGATCGTTGATTAAAACCGCTTGTGCCTTTTCCAGCAGACGGCTGAACAGATTAGCCGGCTCAAGGTTGATCTCGAAGCGGCTGAACAGGGGATCATTATCAACCCCTATGATTTTTTCGGCTTTCAGCAGTTTGTTCTCCGCGTCCAGGCGGGCAAAGACTACCCGATTGAGTCCTATGCCGTCATGCAGCCCTTTGAGAACCTGACTGATAAGTTCATAGGTATTTTCCGTCGCTAATTTTTTCTGCGTTAATAGTCCCAGTAGCAGTTTCAGTGACTGAATTTGCGGCATGAGACAGATTTCCGCCTCCTGTTCTTCAATGGATTCAGATTCCTGCGTTCCGGTTTTTTCTTTAGGTACAGGGGGTATATAGGCGAGTCCCAGAACGGCGGGGGGAACCCCATAGAGTGCAGATTCACGTGCAACATCAACGGCCAGTCTATGTGTTCCGGTAATAAGTTCAGGCAGATCCATTTCCAGCCATTTGGCGGCCTGCTCCTGAATCTTGAAGGTCTTTTCAGTATACCAGTCCACAGCAGCGCCACGGGCCAGTTGTACCGCCAGCATAATGCCATAGGCGCGGGGAAATTTGGCATTCTCGGGATGCAGGGCTTCAAGCAGAAGATTGGGAAGCTTCCATTGGCGCGCCAGTTTGGCGGTAAGTTGATCCAGGGTAAAACCCAGGACGATGAACTGTGCTTCTTCTGAGGCGATATTCTTTTCATTGCGCATCTTGTCCACCTGATCGAGCAGAGCAGGGGCATACATGGCGACAAACATTTCACCCAGAAAATGCAACTGGGTTGCGGCAAAGACTTCTTCAGGGGTCATGTCCCGGCGCTGGTTGGCCCAGCGCGTTGCCTGGCGAGCGGCATGATAGGCGCGGGCAAAGGTTTTCAGGAGGCGGATTCTGGCAGCATCCTTGAGCGTTTTTTCAATGCCTGGAAGACGTTGCGGCAGTTCATTCACCTGTTCAATACCCAGGATCATCAGCGCCTGTGGAATGGTGGTAATGTCGGTACTCAGCGAACCGGAGGTTTTCGCATTGCCCAGACGCAGTAAATGGATGACCAGTCCGGGATCCATATTCACGGTTTCTTCCAGCTCAGAGACCGAGGCGTTTTCTCGTGCGCAGTACTGCCGCAAGGCTTTGATGGTCGCCTCTTGAATGGGCACCGCCTTGTGCCCGATGTGCTTGACCCATTCTTCCAGACTGAGATCCATGTCAGACCATCCTGATGAATGAGTTCGGGGGGAAGGGCTGTAAATAGTTCATTGCTCCTTATATCGGTTGCTCAGGCGCGGGCTTTAGTACCCTGAAAATGCTTTTCTGCGCATTTCACAAACAATTATTTTGCAAAAACACCTATCCGCTCATTCGGGGGAGGGATGAGATTCTGTTTTTTGTGAATCAGCCTGTAATTTTTTTGTCTCTCAGGGTTAAGTTTGTACTGTGCAAGTCGATAAGATGAACGGGTTAAAATATTGTTACAGGGCATAAAAACAATTCCCTTTAAGATGTGCAGGATATAGAACAGATAGAATAAAGGACGCGTAATTCTCACATGAAACTAATCATTGGTCTTCTCATGGTGCTGGGCGCCGTATTTGGTGGTTATGTACTGTCACATGGCAATTTGGCATCACTCTACCAGCCCTTTGAATTATTAATTATTCTGGGTGGCGCCACCGGCGCCTTTATTATTTCGAATCCGCCGAAAATTATATTTGGAGTGCTCAAGGGTGTAGGTCGTCTTTTAAAGGGAAATTTATACAATAAGAAGACGTTTATGGATTTGCTTTCGTTGATGTTTGCGCTGTTCGGCAAGGCTCGCAAGGAAGGCCTGATGGCCCTGGAAGCGGATATCGATGAACCGAAAGAAAGTGAAATTTTCAAAACCTACTCCGGACTGATGAAAAATCATCACCTGATTGATTTTATCTGTGATTATTTACGCCTGATGGTTGGCGGTAACATGAATGCCTTCGAACTGGAAAGCTTGATGGATCTGGAATTGGAAACCCATCACCATGAGGCGGAAGGTCCCAGCCATGCGATGACCGCCATGTCCGATGGTCTGCCCGGTTTTGGTATTGTCGCCGCAGTCATGGGGGTGGTGATCACCATGGGTTTCATCAGTTCTCCACCGGAAGTGCTGGGCGAACATGTGGGCGCGGCGTTGGTAGGAACCTTTCTGGGTATTTTGCTGGCCTATGGTTTTGCTGGCCCTATGGGCAATGCCATGGGAGCTCAGGCTGAAGAGGAAAGCAAGTTACTCGAATGCGCCAAGATCTGCATTATGGCCACGCTCAATGGCTACACCCCCCAGATTGCCGTGGAGTTTGGCCGCAAGGCCCTGTTCAGCGATCTGCGTCCCGGCTTCCTTGAGCTTGAAGAACATATCAAAAGCATGAAGAA
>DRJN01000442.1 GCA_011052165.1 Gammaproteobacteria bacterium | reverse complement strand
TAGTAAAATTGGTTGATACGGTTTGTGACTATTTTGATGTTAAGCCAACCGACTTATCACGAAAAGGTCGACAAAATACAATATCAATCGTTAAAAGTTTAATCTGTTATTGGGGAACACAAAAGCTTGGTATTTCGTCTACAGAAATTGCATCGTATCTCGGTATAAGTCAACCTGCTATCTCAAAAGCTGGAGTGCGTGGAGCGGATTATACTCATCAACATGGAATAGAATGGGAAGCACTGGTTAGTTGTTAATGCTTAAGTTATTAAGTTATCGGTGGTCCCCTTTTCCTTTGCCACAACTTTTTTCCTGGTCATTATGAATTCTCCAGCATTCAATCGAATACGATTTGAACATCTGCCGGGACATTAATCCGTGCCTGAAACTCGGGATAGAGAGTGATGGGGGGCGAGGTGATGACCTCGTCTTTCAACTCGAACGAATGTGATGTGTCGCACAGGAACGGCCGATTAAAATTGCAGCGCAGTCCATCATGGGTGCACGCGGCCCTGGGGTGCGGCTCACAAAAGCGGCATGGTCGGCCAATATAGCGTCCTTCTTCCAGCAGAAAGATGTCGGCGCCCAGCAAGCCTCTTTGGATGCGTCCGCTCATTTGCCGTTTTAGCTTGGAGATCGGGGCGATTTCGGCACCGGGAGCAAGCGTGACCAATATATCGATATCCTTGGGATGTTTTTTCCCGGTGCAAATCGAACCGATCAGGGCGATACGTGTGATGGTTTCGAGTTTGATCGCCTTATCGAAAAACCACTTTGCCGCCAGCAGTAACGCGCCACGGTCGGTATTGCTGCTTAGCAGTGGTATTGGTTTCGTTGCAACGCTTTTGCTTTCTACGGGCACTCCCAGTACAAACTGTTTGACTCTTTGTTCGATAAGGGACAAACGGGAGGGAACGATTTCGTTGCTGTTGGCAGATTTGAGTGCGCTTAGTTTCTGCCACAGCGCTTCCATGAGTCGTCCTTTTGCGCAGGCGATGAATTTTACTGTTGGGAACTCAATTTTCAAGCGATTGAAAAATCGATCATCCAGCGAGCAGGGATCGGGGATATTGGCAGGATCATAAAAGAGGTAAACATCCAACCGTTGGAGCATGAGTTGCAGCGCCAGAACCAATGCGTGGCAGAGGGCCGCTTTACCGGTGTCTCTATCGGGCTCTGCGACATAACTCTCGCTGGCCATGATTCCTTTGGCGGAGGCGCCAGCGACGTGTAAGCGGACGCCGATCAGTTCTCCACGTGTTGCGACGGTAATGCTCAACTGATTGAACTGATCGTATCCTCCAAAATGGCTACGGATGCGGCGGCGTTTTGTGCGCAGCTTTTTTAGCGTCTTGTCTGAGTCGGGAATGATCAGGTTGTGCAGCGAACTCATCTCCGGCTGTTTTTTGTTGTCGCCCTTGGGTTCGGGTAGAAACGTGGGACGGATGCCTTGAAGCGCTTGCTGGGTAATCGTCAACGCAGCGTCGATATAAAAGGAGGTAATACCCTCCTTCAACAGCCGGTTATGAAAAGGGCAGTCGGTTGTAAGCATTGCGTCGTGTTTGTTCAGCACCGTTTTTAGAATTCGGCTGTCCGGTATGCCGGGGTGATGACCGGCGATAAGGTAAAGTTGTTGATAATGTGCGCTGTGATCTTTCAACCATTTCTGACAGGCGCTGAGCTGTGCAGTGGAGATGGACTCATCGACGACCAGTTTCTCGATGTTTGTTTTTATTTCCGGCTTCATTGTAAGGCCGCTTTGTTAAGCGTTTCAGCAACATGCTGCATCAACGCGGCACCGCTCTCAAGTAATACAACAGCCTCTTTTTCATTGAGTCCTTCGCTACCTTCACGCAGTTGCGCCACCAGGGCTGTTGTGTTTGGAGGTGCCTTGGCCTTGTTGACCAGATGAGATTTGATGAAGGTAATGCTAAGTGGTGAGGCTTCATGGGCATCCAGTAGAGCCAGGGACGCCAGTCCTCCTTCCACCGCATCGCTCAGGGCGGGCAGTGCTTCGATCACAAAACCGCCAGCGGCCAGGACTTGTGCCATGCTGTGTTTGCGTTCGGCTTGCTTCAGTTGTTGGCGCGCCCGATGCAGACGTTGTCGCTGTATCTGCTGTTGTGGCTTATCTATGGCGGTGGATTGGTGCAAGGTCTGGGCTTCCTGGTTCAGGCTCAATACGCCGTTCTCGATTAGCCGCTGGATGGTCTTATAGGTGGCCCGGTCCAGTACCTCCAGAGAGTGCCCCGGCAGGTTGTCGGCAGCGCTCTTTTGCAGGGTGCTGCAAAGTGCTTCATCAAGGTGGTCGACCACGGCAACAACCGTCTGTCTGGGACCTTGATTGTGTACCTGTAGCAGATCAAGCCGCTCACCCCACTGAAACCCACTCTCTTCACGCAAACGTTGCAAGGGATCATCCTCATGCGTTGTTGCCGCTGGTTTTTCTTTTGACTTTTCTATTGGTAAGGGCGGTGGGGTAGTGGGCTGCCCCATCAGCGTCTCCATACGCTCCATAAAGGCGGCGCGCCCCGAGGGCATCTTCATGGATGTCAGTTGACCGGCACCATCCACCACTTCCTGCGCCAGGTTCTGTTTCTGGTCGAGCAGGTGCAGCATGCGGTGTTCGATGGAGTGTTCGCACACCAGGTTGATCACCTGCACGGTGCGTTTTTGATGTTTGCGCCAGGCGCGGGCGATGCGTTGTTCCAGCTTGGCCGGGTTCCAGGGCAGGTCGAGATTGATGACCACGTCGGCGTTTTGCAGATTGAGGCCGGTGCTGCCGGAGTCGCTGGAGATAAACAGGCGGCAGTCGGGATCATCTTTAAACCGGCGGATCTCTTGCCGTCGTTTGTTTTGATGGATTTTGCCGGTATGCAGGGCGTAGCCGATATTCAGCCTGTCTGCCAGGCCGCAGACCAGATCGAGCATGCGGACCCACTCCGAGAAGATGAGGATCTTGTGATCGCCTTCATCCAGTAGATCGCTGAGGATATTCTCCAGTTCTTCAAGTTTGGGCGAATCTTTGCACTCCGGGTCGAGGATGTAGGGTGTATCGCAGAGCATGCGCATACAGGCGAGCCACTTTTGCAGTTTTTCCCACTCCTCCTTGCGCAGTGGGCGGCGTTGCGCCATTGCCATCAGGCGGGCAACGAGGCCGTTGTATTCGTCGTAACGCACTGCCTGCTCGTCAGTCATCGAGACAAAGTAGTTGTTGATGGTACGCCCCGGCAGATCGCCTTCGACCTCTTCCTTGCGCCGCCGTAACATCACCGGTCGCAGGCGGTGGTGCAGTTTGTCGAGATTTTTATAGCCACATGGCTGGCCTTTTTCATCCAGCTCATAGAAATCACGGTTGAAGCGGAATAGCGGACCGAACAGATGTGGATCAAGGAACTGGACGATAGAGTAGATCTCGTCGATACGATTTTCCAGCGGTGTGCCAGTGAGCACAAAGGCGTAGCGGCTCTTGAGCCGTTTGACGGCGTTGGCGGTTTTGGTCTGCCAGTTCTTGATGAGCTGCGCCTCATCGAGGATGATGATGTCGGGTGCCAGGATCGATTGGATCTCATTGGCATCAGGCATGATCTGTTCATAGTTGCAGAGATAAAAGAAGCTCTCCTGGCGATACTGTTTCAGACGCGTGGCACGCGACCCCTGAATGATTAGTGAGTCGAGGCTTGAGAACTTTTCGATCTGTTCCTCCCATTCCGCTTTGAGGGAAGCCGGGCTTATGACTAATACCCGCTGCACACCATGCAGACGGCGTAACAGTTCGCTGGCGGCAATCGCCTGTACCGTCTTGCCGAGTCCCATCTCATCAGCCAACAGGGCGCGCTCGGTGAAAGCGAGGTGGCGCATGCCCTGTTGCTGGTAGGGATAGAGTGGGACGTTGACCACATCCAGGCTGCGTTTGCCGGCGGCGACATCCTGGTCGAAAACCTGCCGTGTCTTGTCCCTTTCGCTCACACGTATATACCGTTCCAGCC
The DNA here is from genome assembly GCA_011052165.1 of Gammaproteobacteria bacterium. Lineage (GTDB taxonomy): Bacteria > Pseudomonadota > Gammaproteobacteria > UBA6429 > Thiohalophilaceae > JAADGZ01. The sequence continues at coordinate 6,873 of DRJN01000442.1, read as the reverse complement.
ATGGCTCGATCTGTTGCGAGATTCTCACCTTTTCACGCAACACCCTGGGAGCATCGGCGATTTTACGACGCAGTACTGGAAAAGCGGCAGCAGCATCATCGAGCAATGACCCATCGGTCGAGAAAAAGGGCTCCAGCAGATCGCGGAGTCTGGAGCGGGGGCGGCTGCGCTGCGGCCAGAGTACTTTTATCTTCTCATCGCGCCGGTCAATGAAAACCTCTACGTGAGGACTGCCGTCCGCCGCGGCCGCCCGGAAAAGGCGTTTTCTGCCCTTTGCCACTTTGTGCAACAACGCTTCTACATGTTTGCAGGTGCCCAGGCGGTTGACGGTATGGTCAGGACAGCTGCAGGTGTTGAGCGGTTCGGCAAGCGAGCGGATCTCGACTGCATAGCTGCCGCCGTTGCCGGAGCTAACCCGGTAGTCACCGTAAAATGGATCCCCACCGGTTACCGTTTCGATGCGGCACGGCTCGACGGCACCGCGTTGGCGGCGGCGTTCGATTTCATCCTGGTCACTGGTGCGCCAGCCCTGGAAAGAGAGTGTAGTCTGTTTCCTGGTGGATCGTTTCTTTGTATTCTTTTTTGCAGTCATAGCATTCCTCGGTTTTTCGGGGGAGTTTGCTGGATATTATCCAGGAAAAGGATGCGATGATAAACCTACCAAGGATCGCACCGTGAGTATCTAAAGCGGTGTTGATAGAGGTATTACTTGAATTATCTCTTGTTTCTGTGGCATATGGCTATCACTTTGAAATACAGTATAATATTTCTACATTCCTGTCACTTTCGAGACGATATAGAATTGCGGAATAGGGTCAATCATGCCGCACCCTTGAACCGTCTCGCTACGAACCGTGGTGAGAAATGCGGGCTAGAACGGCTGCTGAGTTATGCACGTCTGGGTTGGGTATCAACTGATAGTTCGATGAAGACCCGCTTCAGGCGCTGATACAGTCGTGGCTTCTCTGTTCCCGTTGCTAACAAACATCATAAGTCTGAGGTGATTTTCTCGGTGCTATACCCGATCGCACGATATCCACGCAAGCGTCTTTCGAACATGCGTGCAAGCATGGGTACATCACGGTCAACATAGTCGTAGATGCGGACCTCGGTCTTGTCGGGATGGAGGCGGTGGAGCCTTCCGGCGTACTGAATCAGTGTTCCTTTCCAGGATACAGGCAGGGCTAAGAACAACGTGTCCAGTCGTGCATCGTCAAACCCTTCCCCAATATAACGTCCCGTGGCAAGAATCAACCGTTCTTCATCGTCGGGGATGGTTGCCAGTTGACTCAAATCATCACGGCGCTTTTTTGCACTTCTACCTCCTTGCAGGACAATCAGATTGCGTGTGAATTTACGCAATCGGCTGGCGAAGTACTCCAGGTGTTCTTTGCGTTCCGTGAGCAAGATCGGTGACCGGCCTTCCTCAAGTGCGTGTAGCACGTCATCAAAGATCAGATTATTGCGTTGTTGGTCGGCGACGAGTCGGCGATAAAGTTCCTGAATACGCAGGTCACCGCTATCGCCCAGGTCGAACCCGGTTTCACGGATGACCAGGTTGTGGTTGAAGGGACGGTGCGCTGCATGATTTCTGGCGTCCACAGTGAAACGCACCGGGCCCATTTGCATATGGATAATCGGATGATGTCCGTCACGGCGTTGTGGCGTGGCGGTCAGACCCGTAATGAAACGTGCTCTGACTTCTGCCATGACGCGTTCGAACGAAACCGCGGGCAGATGGTGACACTCATCCACGATCACATGTCCATAGTTGGCCACCAGATCATCCACGCTCTCTTTGCGTACCAGGCTCTGGATCATGGCAACGTCGAACCGGCCATTGGGTTTGTGTTTGCCGCCACCAATTCGCCCGATATCCCTGGCATCCAGTCCGAGGAACAGCGCGAGCTGTGCGACCCATTGATCGAGCAACGGCTGACGATGCACCAGGACCAGGGTATTGCATTGCCGCTCGGCGATCAGCCAGATACCGACGACGGTCTTGCCGATACCCGGTGGTGCGACGAAGACACCGATATCATGTTTGCGTAGGATGTTAACGGCCTGTTTCTGGATGGCTGTGAGTTTGCCATCGAACCGTACATCGAGCGGCTCGCCAGGATGGCGCTGGTCATCGATTTTCAGCGTGCTGCCATATTGATGGAGTAAGGCCGCGAGTTCATCCTGACATCCCCGGGGCAAGGCGATGTGCCGCGAATGCTCCTCGGCGCAGCTGATCACCCGTGGCGTCAGTGCCGTTGACAGCCGCATGCCCTGCTTCTTGTAGAACTCCGGGTTCTGGAAGGCCGCCAGTCGCTTGATCTGGTTCAGCAGGGGTGACGGCAGATCTGTTTTGTCCACAAACAGGCGCTGTGCAAGTACAGCATGAACTTCGGCGGGTGCGACATACAAGGATGTATTAGTATCGCGGGAGACAGGATGTCGGGAGTGACCGGGTTCGATAGCCTGCACTGCACCTGGCCGTCCTGAAGGCAGACGTTCCCACGGTACATTGTCCTTTCCGTCTTCGTTTACTGAGCCAAACCGAACGCCGACGATCTTTCCCTGCTGGGTAGCTTTGCGGGCGATGGATTCCACGGTGGACGGTGCCATCCGTATCAGAGACGCGAGGCAGGCCCATTGATCCGGGTGTGGCTGGAAGTTTTCGTCCAGGAAAACAGAATTGCCGGCTTGCCGCGGTTCATATTGCAGCGGCAGGGCGATGAGGTTACCGAAACCGCCACACGGCAGGGTGTCCTGGTTGGGGAACAGTCGGTCATAAGAACTCATGGCCAGCTGATGACGGCGTGACATGGTCTCGGTGATGAGATAACAACCCATGCGGCGGGCGCTTACAGCGGGGACAGGTGAACTGAAGAAGAACCAGACATGGGCGCCGTTGCCCGAACGCGAGCGTTCCACTGCGGTTGGGACACCGATGTCCCGGCAGGTATCGACGAAGGCCGCCACGTCATCAAGCCAGGATTCCTTGTCAAAGTCAGCGGCGAGAAACCAGCAGGTTTCATCCTTGAGCAAGGGATAGACACCCGTGGTGTGCCGACCCTGGAGATGGTCGAGGACAACCTGATTGTTGAGCGGCAAAAATGCCTGGTTCGGGCAGTCGCTGCATTTCACCCGCGGTTTTTCGCAGACGCCACGTACCCATTCATTGCCGCATGCCGGCGAATACCCTTTCCGGCCGGTTTTTGAGCTCATCCAGAGCTTTGGGAAGACATCATCCCGGCCGCGGAATAGTTGGCGGAATAACGAGATTTTTCCTTCAGCGGTGGTGGGTATATAAGCGTTAGGTTGTATTGCCGGGGCGGAAGGAATTACAGGCGTTGATTCTATGGTAGCAAGCTCTGCCTTGAGTGCTGCCAATCGTTCCCGGTTCTCATTTTGTTTGTGTGCAAGCTCAGCGAGTTGTGCTTTCTCGCGAGCGATCGCCTCGCGCAGTGATTGCTCCTTCGTCAATGCCATGGTCCGCCTGGCTCCCACTTTGCCCTGAAGTCCTGGTCATGGTCCTGGGCCAATGCCTGCGTTGGCGGAAGAAGGAATGTCTCCAGGAAAAGACAGACCTCCGTTATTGAGGGCGGGGAGGTGGCAAGCATTCCCTTGCGCATGAAGGCATTCCACTGAGTATTCTTATGCGCATCCTCATAAAACTCGGGGCTGAGTCCGGATGGGGTGTGCACTGGTAAGGATGTACGACGGCGCGAGAAGGTGTTGCGGATCGCCTCTGATAATATCAGACCATCGAAGTCGAACTCACGGGCGATGAACCAAAGATCGTAGAAGTCCTTCATTCGGCTGTTTGCCATACCCAGATGGACCAATGCCTGGTATTTCTCTGCTACCACGGTTTCACGGGGATACGCCTTCAAGTGTGGAGCAGGGTTGCTCAATAGGGTGGGATATTCGATTTCTCTTGCCTCGGGTGTCACAGCGTCCCCGAAACCGATGTCGGCCTGAATCGGTACCCGGGCGCCGGCCAGGTCTCCGAACAGCCTCACTCGCATGCCGCCGTATTCTGTCTCATCGCGGATCACTTCAACCTGCACACTGGCCGCCATCAGTGTCAGACCGTCATCCTCGACGGGAATGTCACAGAGATCGCGAAAGATTGCCAGCAGGCTTGCTTCACTGCTGTCGCCAAAGCCGAGGAAATCCACATCGCGTGTCGGGTGGTGCGGTTGGTCACTCCACAGCATGAACAGCATCGCACCCTTCAGGATAAAGCGATCCCGATAACCGGATCGGCTCAGGCGGTACAAGAGTCTTTCCAGCCCGTATTGGGTCAGGAGCAACTGGAAATCCTCACCCCGTTCACGTGCCAGTGCCAGCAGCCGGTCACGCGCCGAGGCCGCTGTATTTTTCCCGCGTTTATCATTCATGACACGAGCGATTCCAGGTAGGGTCGTATGACATTTCGGACGCGGCAGATATCGGCATAGTGCCAAAGGTCATCCATGTTGCAGCGACGTGATCGCCAGCATTCCCTGAGTGCTTCGATGGCTACATCCAGACCGATCTTGTTGCGGTATTTGAAACAGTCCGCTACAGTTTTGGCAGGGGAATACACATGCACGGTTACCCCCTCGATTTGGTGTTTCTCGACCCCGGCACTGAGTGCGGTATGTGAGAAGCGTACAATGCGCAGCGGCGGGTACTCCATGCGCGGCCGCCAGGCCTTCTCGCCGATGGCGAGCCAGACTTCAAACGGTGCCTGGGTCGTGAAGTCGTGAAAGCGCAGGGCGGACAGCAGGCAGACCACGCCTTTGGGCGCACGTTTGCAGGCCTCGACCAGCGAGTGGTGCTCGGTGGCATCATTTTCCGGCAGGACATAAAGCCCCCGGCCGATCCGCTGCAGCTTGCCGGCGGCACAGAGACGGCTGAGGTAGGTCCGGGGGATGTTGTAGGGACCCAGATCCCGCGGGCGCAGAACGCCCGCTTTCCTGACCAGTTCCAGGATCTTGTCCGCCCGTGTGGTTTGGGTAGCCATGATATCGGAATGTTACATTACCTAGGGAGAAATATGCAACACCCGATGTATTGTAACAATCCTGAAAGGCTGGCTGTGTAGGCTCCAGCCTGTCCAATAGAAGGTGCGAAATAACCCCAAATATCATCAAATAGGGCCAAATAGGGCCAAATAGGCCAATTTTATTGGACAGCGAAAGTCGTATAAAGATATTGTATTACAATAAGATACATGGATTCGGACGGAACACTACGAACCAGGCGGTCACACGTTCGAATCGTGTCGGGCGCGCCATTTTGTGATGCAAATCAACCGGTTATAGCGTTCCACTTAGCCGGTTTTTTTATGGCTGTCCAATAGAGCTAAAAACGATACGTTTATTGGACAGCAACGGTGATTTTGCTCCTTACCTGTATTAGCGAGTTTCTGCGCAAGTCCCCACCGTTGTTCAGAAAAGTTCGTAGCAGTGTGGGCCCAATGATGGGCAGCTGAATTTTGCACGTCTGGGTTGATCATCAACAACCGGCTCGGTGGAGGCCTGTTTCAGGTACAGGTACAATCGTGGTTTCCTATCCAATTGTAACCAAATATCACAAGTCAGAAGTCACTTCCTCAGCGCTGTATCCGATCGCACGATATCCACGCAAGCGTCTTTCGAACATGCGTGCAAGCATGGGTACATCACGGTCAACATAGTCGTAGATGCGGACCTCGGTCTGTCGGGATGGAGGCGGTGGAGCCTTCCGGCGTACTGAATCAGTGTTCCTTTCCAGGATACAGGCAGGGCTAAAAACAACGTGTCCAGTCGCGCAGGGCGATAAGCCGCTGGAAATTATTACCACGCGCCAATGGTACATCCGCAACGGTGGACGGGATGAGGCTCTTCGCAAGGATTTGATTAAGCGCGGCCACGAACTGGCATGGCACCCTGAACATATGCATGTTCGCTACGACAACTGGGTGCGCGGTCTTAATGGCGACTGGCTTGTCAGCCGACAACGCTATTTCGGTGTGCCTGTTCCGGTCTGGTATCGGCTAGATAGTGAGGGAGCACCTGACTATGCCCAGCCGCTTGCCCCCGATGAATCCCTGCTTCCGATTGATCCACAATCCGACGTTCCACCCGGATATGATGAAGACCAACGGAACCAGCCGAGTGGGTTTATGGGTGATCCCGACATCATGGACACCTGGGCGACCAGTTCTCTTACCCCGCAGATTGCCACCGGCTGGGAAGATGATCCCGACCTTTTCGTTCGCACATTTCCAATGGATATGCGGCCACAGGCGCATGAAATCATTCGCACCTGGCTGTTTTCAACCGTAGTCCGCAGCCATTTCGAGCATGGTTGTGTGCCATGGGACAACGTCGTGTTGTCGGGCTGGATACTCTACCCGGATCGCAAGAAGATGTCCAAATCAAAAGGCAATGTGATCACGCCCATGGGCCTGCTGGAAAGTTACGGCTCGGATGGAGTGCGTTATTGGGCGGCTTCCGGGCGACTGGGAACAGATACCGCCTTTGAAGAAAAGCAAATGAAAATTGGCAGGCGTCTGGCTGTAAAGATGATGAATGCCTCAAAATTTGCGCTCGGTTTCGGCGGTGATCCCAACGGGGTCATCACAGAGCCGCTGGATACCGCCATGCTCGCCAAGCTTGCCGCGCTTGTTGATGAGGCAACTTCATCACTTGAAAAATTTGACTATACGCGCGCCCTTGAACGCACCGAAGGTTTTTTCTGGTGGTTCTGCGACGACTATCTGGAACTGGTTAAGGGTCGTGCCTATGGTGAAGGGGATGGAGCATCATCCGCCCGCAATGCCCTGTGCATCGGGTTATCAACCATCCAGCGTCTTTTTGCCCCGTTCTTGCCTTTTGTGACCGAGGAAAT
>DRJN01000441.1 GCA_011052165.1 Gammaproteobacteria bacterium | reverse complement strand
TGCCGAAACCGTTATCGTTCAGGGGAAAAGTTATCGTATGAAAGAGCAGGTGACTACCTGATCAATCAACATCCTCGTGCCTCAGCGAGGCTGGGGCACACCGCAACGCCTCTTTTTTTGCCCGCATTTTTAAACTGCCAGATTTACTACATAAAGACGCCGCCGCTAGCAAGAACCCATGAACTGCCACAATATGGTTTATTCTGTCCATATCTGCAGGGTGCCAGTACAGGTGTACCGCGATAATGCCTTATACAGCGGAAGGTTCTGGCACACCGTCCGGCAGTCGGTTTAAATGGCGGGGGACATAGTACCAGTAGGGTAGCAAGGTAAATATCAGGTATGCCACAAGCGTTCCGAAGATTGCGCCTGACACGCCTATATTCCTGACCAGGAAAACAGACAACAGGATATTTCCGATAGCCATCAGCATGGCGCAAATAACCTGAAATCTGACCACATGCAGACCGTTGAGCAGAGCAGATACCACAACGCCGATCACCAGCAAGAGTGACCATGCCGCCATTCCCGCCATCAGTGCCGTTGACGGGACCACATCAGGACCCGCCCACATCCTGATTATATCCCCGCCCCACAACAGCAGGACAAAAGCAAAGGGTATGGCGACAGAAAGGCTCAGCCGGAGCGTTTTTGAAAAGGTACTCCTGATCCAGTTCGTGTCACCACGCGTCAGTGCCTCACCATAGGCAGGCCATTGCGCAGCAATAAGAAGACCGATAAACATCGCCGGCAAAGTAGACATTTTCAAGGCAACATCGTAGCCCGCAACGGCTTCCACACCGAGAATTCGCGCAATAATGATATTGTCGGACTGAAAACCGACAATGACGGCTATCTGCAGAATAAAAAAAAGAAAACCCGTACGCGTCAACCCCTTAACAACATTGAAGTCGACAGATCCAAGGCGGGGACGGAACATGGATTTCTGAAAACCAAAAAAAACCAGGGTATTGATAGCCCGAAAAACAATGGGTACCCCGACCATGGCCAGGGCAATCCATTGCAATCCCGCCTCCAGCCGGATCGCAACAAGAATACCAAGCAGCCCGCCTATACTACCGAGAGTTTCCCACAGATTAGCCCAATACCCTTCCTGCAGGCCCATTTGTATTTTCTGCGTAACCCCCAGCGGCAGGGTCGCGATAAAACATAGCATAAGAACAAGCACAACCGAGCCTGTCTCGGCGGCGGCGGTCATAGTCACCACATTAAACGCTGATGCCCAGGATACCAGAGGGTATATTCCGGAAAAAATCAGCAGAATAATTGCACTGACTATACACAGCATAACGAGACCACTTGAAATTATGCGCCGGATTTCCCTGTCGGCATCTCGGCCGTTGGCATGGGCAACAGCATTCAGCACACCGTTACTCAATCCAAAATCAGCAAAACCAAGCATCGTTACTACTGCACTGATTGTCATCCACATTCCAAACCGCTCGGGGCCGAGATACCCAAGGGTCAGTGGCACGGATATCAACATGGCAAGACCAGCAGCACCTTTTGCTGTGGCTGCGGTAACACTTGTCCAGGCAATATGACGATGACGTTCCTTCGCCCGTCCCTCGCCAGTTGAAGTATCAAACGGGCTTAGACGCAGCAGACCGGAAATCTCACGGACTCTCACCAGCAACATATCCATATTCACCCGGGAACAGCCTTATACAACTCAACAAAATGGTGCGCAACAACAGGCCAGTCATAGGACATGACATGGCTCCTGGCACGCTCTGCTACTGCGGCCCTTAAATCGGGGGACCTCAAACATACACGAATCCTGTCAGCAAGCAGCTCTGGCGCCGACGACTCTATGAGCCATCCCGAGACATTGTCCTCTATCACCTCCTCAACCCCGCCAACCTGACTTGCGATAATGGGGACCCCGCCTGCCATTGCCTCCAGAAGAACCACTCCCTGCCCTTCGGTGTCACCTTTACGGTCTTCGATAGATGGCAATACAAAAAGGTCTGAACCTGCATATATGTCGGGGAGGTATCCGTTGGACTGCACACCAAAGAATCGCACCGATTGCGACAACCCCATATTACTGACCAAAGCCTCTAGTGCATCCCGCTCGTCACCATCACCGACAATCCACAGAACCACGTTACCGGGATAATCTCTAACCAGATGACCGAACGCCTCGATCAGGACATTACAACCTTTCTTTTCCACCAGCCTTCCGACAAACAGAACAACCTGTTCGCGCTCTTTCAATCCAGATCTTTGCAGAGCACGATCTCCCGAGGAAAACAGCTGTACATCTACGCCCATAGGAATAACCATCGGGGTACTGATATCAGAACCACTCATGGCAGCATCTGCCGTAGAGTGTGTATTTGATGTCCATATGGAACTGTTATTCAGAGTAAACTTTTTCAGCCACCTTAAAACAGAAGACCGAAGCGAGAATGCATCCCCTCCATGAACGGTTGTAATAACAGGGATACCCAGCAATCGCCCGACAAGTACGGCAATAAACCCTGTAGGAATAATCCAGTGCGCATGTATTACGTCAGGCCTGACGCGGCGGGCCAGAATAAATAGTGAGACAAATAACGAAGTCAGGAAAAAAGGTAGCTGCAAATAAACCCGGCGCGATGCACGCAAATTGGGAAGTATCCCTGAACCATAGGTCAACCTGTGCCGCCTGACGGAGGAGTATTCAAAGCGGTGAATGCTAACCCGCTCATCAGCCACACTTCCATCAGCCAGCGGATCATTCGGTGCCAATACGTGTACATCATGCCCGGCGCTACCAATGGCTCGAGCCAGATACTGAAGAAACACAGCAGCCGAATCACCGCAGAAGCGCGGATAGCTAGTCGTCACCATCAGCACTTTCATTCACATCCATCCGCCACAAAAACATCACTCCATAAAAATGGGCACTCTCAACCAATCCTATCATATTGACTTAACAGGAAAACACCATCCCCAGGAAAGAGATAGCATCCGCTGCTTCTCTAAACCCAATCAAGAAACATACCAGACCCCCATGTTTTACCCGATCCATCGGCCCGGAATTACGTTTCCGTACAGTTTGATATTGCAGCATGACCGACCTTGAATGTACTGACCACAAAGAGCAAAACACTGACTCCTGGCTTTCTCGGAAATACAAGAGCCAGGGCACTACTCCATATTCGCTTAACCGGGCTTCACCAATATCCATATATACCCCGGAACCAACCAGACCATGTGCTTTGCAATAAATACGGCTACACGCATTTTAAACGCGCCGGGTTTTATCATATATTCCGCCGCGTATTCTTTAGGATTTTTTATTATGGGTAAAGTGTAGTCAGCAACCACGAATTCCTCGACTAAATTTTTCAACCCCCAATAGCTCAGGTGTTTTTCATAGTAATAATTACCTTTTCCGGACAGCCTCAAATAAAGGTGGGCTATCGGCCGTGGCACCACGGAAAGCAACGGCAGATTATAATGAGGCTCATTCCACATCAGCCTGTTGCCCGCAGCAAAATAGCAGACCCCACCGGGCTTAAGCACCCTATATATCTCTTCCATCATTATGCGCGCATCCGGCACATGTTCGTACACCTGCGATGATACCACCACGTCAAACGTTTCTGCCGAATAACGAAGGTTCATTGCATCCCCAACCTCAAATGCCAGATTAGCTTTGCAAAGCCGCTCTCTTGCATAGTCAATAGCTTTTTCATCGATATCTATCCCCGTTACCGATCCAAAGTAGTTCGATAAACAGTCGTCGATAATTCCTGCAGATCCCCCTACATTGAGAACTGATAGATCGCCAAGCGCGCCATTGAAGTAGTTCTTTAGTACAGCAACCATTGTGTGTGCTTTCCTTTGACGCCCGCGCACATCAAACATGGCCGTTCCTCTGTCAGAAAAATCTTTCTGATACCCTCGATTCAAAGACCTTCTCCTCATTTCGTCTCGTATTATCGCCTTGCACCCGCTGCTTATCGGGACTCAGCCCCATGTAGTTCAATAAAAATGTGCCACGACAGACCGGCCATAAGACTTTAAGAAGCTCTGATTAATTCGCTTTCCGTCATTCCGTATGCCAGAATCCAGTGGTTTCAATGAGTTGGATACCGCCCTTCGCCGGTATGACGAATTGATCATAGTTTCCTTAGCATGGTAATTGGCACGCTCCGCTACAGCAGTAGAATCTCTGCAGAAGCGCAGATAACTGGTTACCTCTATAAGCACTTTCATTTATACCCACTCGTCGAAAAAACTCACTCCGTAGAAATCCATATCCTCAAAACCCCCGGTAATCAGCGCCTCAGCCAAACCCTATCATATTGACTTAACAAGAAAATATTACCCCCAGAAAAGAAACGGCAACCGCCGTATCTCGTAAAGTCACTCAAGAAACCTCATCAGATTTCCATGTTTTACCGGATCACCGACCCTGAATTAAAGTTTCAACGCTGTCTGACGAGAAACTTTAACGAGTATTGGCGTTCTGTCTCGGTTACCGAAAGGTGGCAACGGGAGACTTTGAATCTACTGCCCGGACAGGGTAGATTGTGCAGCGGATCACGGAAGTCCGCATGAAATAGGGATATTTTTTTCT
>DRJN01000440.1 GCA_011052165.1 Gammaproteobacteria bacterium | reverse complement strand
TTCATTGATTTTCCGGCATTTCTGCGGGACAATGAAGGACATCCAAAGACAAGCTGAGCCTTCACAATTATGTACATATTCGTGTACATAAATCGCCGTTTTGAGGCTCTCCATAAAATATGTACACAGCCTGATCTATGGGGGTGATCCATGGCTCTTTCAGATAGCTGGCTCAAGGCCAATAACGGAAAGAAACGTCCCGCTGTTCAAGAAGTAAAAGACCGTGATGGCTTGAGCGTTCGTCTCTCGCCTCTTGGGAAGGTGACTTTCCAGATGCGTTATCGCTATGACCGGAAGTTACAGCGCCTTGATATTGGTTCTTACCCGAAGATGACATTGAAGGAGGCGCGTGCTGAAAATGAGCGCCTACGGAAAGAGCTGGAGCAAGGGCATAATCCAAAGATTGTTCGTAAACTTGAAAAACAGGCGCTCATCAATGCCGATACGCTAGAGTCCATATTCCGCCAGTGGTATGAAAGCTACTGCAAGAAAAACAAGAAAATGCACCATGAAATCTGCCGCAGCTTTGAATTATATGTTTTGCCGGTTGTTGGCGATTTACCCGCAGAGAAGATCACCCTTCACCAGTGGCTGGCGATCCTGGAAGAACATGCCGAAAAACGCCCCGCCATTGCCGAGCGTATTCTGATAAACAGCAAACAGATGCTTAAATGGGCGGTCAAGCGTCAGCTCATTCCCTTCAATGTTTTAACCGAGATTAATGCCAAAGAAGATTTACAGATCAAAAAGGTGGCCGGAGACAGGTCATTATCTGATGAAGAGATAAGGCTGGTCTGGCCTGCCATCAATGAATCGCGCATGGCGGCCAAGAAGAAGCTCTATCTCAAGCTCTGTCTTGTGCTGGCCTGCCGGAATGGAGAATTGCGCTTAAGTAAAAAAGAACATTTTGATCTGGATGCGATGGTCTGGACTGTGCCGCCAGAAAACCACAAGCTCGGGAAATCATCAAACAAGCCATTGCTGCGCCCGATTATTCCCGCTGTGAAGGAACTTGTTGAAGAAGCTATTGAACTGAGTGGTGAGGGAGATTACCTGTTCAATAATAGCGGCACGAATGAGCCGATGGGGCAAAGCGCACCGTTACAGCTTCCTTATAACATTATGCAGTGGCTACGCCGTCATAAAGACTATGAGATGAAACACTGGTCAGTACATGATTTAAGAAAGACTGCCAGAACCAATCTTTCTTCTCTGACCGAGCCACATATTGCTGAAATCATGCTGGGGCATCGGTTGCCCGGTTCCTGGCAGGTTTATGATCATTATGATTACCTGCCGGAACAAGAAAAAGCTTACCAAGCGTGGTGGGAACGTTTAATGGAGATTGTAGAGGCTTAGGCATTACGCAGCATCCCTAGTCTTCGCGTGGCAATCACATCATCACGATTGTAACCAAGAATGTCAGTCTTTAGCTGTTCTCGGTATTCTGGATTGGTCTCTTCAAGAAAACGATTAAACTGCACAATAGACCATTGCGAACCAGAGTCATCATCTTCCCATTGAAAATTTACCAAGTCTTTATGTTTGCAAATATCTTTAAGGCCGTAACCTTGCAAGGGTAACACCAAGCTTTCAAGTACAGGCTTTTGCATGTCAAAGAGAGGGCTTTTATCACCGAGTAGATAGATCACCGTCTCGTTATCTTCCATGCTATAGCGCTCAGCATATTTCTTAATGGTGGTACGTTCATGACTAGAATAGTGGGCAAGAATAAGGTCTGGGTATATATTGCGATATTCTTCTATCTTATCCAATAACATTATCCAGCCTTGCTGGTCTTCATCCTCTGTATCTGTCCAAACATATTCAAAGTCGTCGTTCGTGTAGCCTGGAACTAAAAACCCCCAGAGATAAACATGCTTCTCACCGGAAGGTGTTAACGGGTTATCTTCAATACGGCTACAGCCTCGAAGATGCTTTGGAACGCTACGAAGAAGTCAGCCTCTTTAACGGCCCAGCCAAGGATTACGCTTACGATATAATCGAAGAAACAACCGAAATTCCTGAAAACCTTCGCTACTATATCGACTATGATGCCATCGCTCGCGATATGAAGATCAACGGCGAGATCATCGAAATCGACCACGACCTGATCGTTACCAACGCTAACGAGTTCTAATCTTCAACAGGCCGCCGAAAGGCGGCCTTTCTAATCTCTCTACGCTATATCACTTCGAAGAAGGAAGTGCTGGAGCGGGTTTCCCTTCCAGCCCGGCATTGACCAGTCCTGCCAGAAAATCAGCAAATGGCATGATATTCTGGCCAACGCTAGCCTCTTCCAATGCTGCCATATATTCATCGCGTCGTTCCAACGGGACAACCGTCCAGGGATAGCCCCCACTCGCCAGCATCACGTTCATTAAAAAACGTCCCGTGCGACCGTTACCATCCATATAAGGATGAATATAAACAAATATAAAATGCCCGAGTACAATGCGAACGGACGGCTCCGTCTCTTCATGAAGTAAATCAAAGAAGGCTGGCATTGCATCACGCACGGCCTCACGGCTTGGAGGGACGTGCATTGAGCGGCGAATAAAAACCGGCCCGTTACGATAACCGGCGAGATCGGCTGGGCGTAGCAATCCCGCCGTGACACCCGGTGCAAACATTTCCCGATACCAGAGTCGGTGATCATCATCCGCGACGAGGCCGGGATTATCGCCGCGCAGGACTTTATCGATACTTTCCCTCACAGCCTGATAGGCTTGCCAGTAACCGCGTGCCGCCAAAGCATCGCGCTGTTCCCGGTCATTGTCATCCCCGTCCGGGTTCCAGTTTCCGCTGCGTACACGTTCAATCAGTTCGGGATTGACCCGATAGCCTTCGATTGATAATGAGTGATAGGCATCCATAACATAAACATCTTCAACACGCTTGAGATAGGCCTTGGTGTCCTTTGGCAGACCGGGGGCAGCCGGAAACCGCTCGATAATTGATCCACGCATTTCCTGCCACATTAAACGGAGTCGATTGACGTAAGGAGACTGTTCCCGTGCAGGCAGGATCACTGGAATTTGTGTCTCGAACGGGTCGTTCTCCCGGACATCGTACCCGGCTGTTCGCATGGTCTGCACTATATCGTCTGCGATACGGTCGCGACCAATGTTGCGGAACGCGCCAGCCAGCCGACCGGCGATGGTGCTGTGTCCACCTTCCAGTAGTCGATCCAGAACTTCGGATGCATCACGCACCATAGACAGTGCGGCACGCATATCGGTCGGGTTTTGCCTGAAATATCCCGGTGAGCAGGCAATCAAGGCCGCAGGGAGCGAGAACAGGCGTAGCGCGTCTTTTTCCACGATGTCTTTTTCTTCCGGCAATGAAGCGCGTGCATCAAGTAGTGATGTATCGTGCGGTAATGCAGTCATGTTGTTCTGTGCTTTGGATGATCGGACCAGTAGTTGACGCGGTACTGTCCAGTTCTCGGCATGCAGTGACAGTGATTGCTCCGGCGACAGGCACCAGTCTTTACCGAATCGATGCTGGAGATACGCTGCGCAAAACCTCCAGAATGAGGCGTACCAAGCGGTGCTTTCTCCGGCGGTTTCATCTGGTCGAGCAGGGATGTACCAGCCTTTGATCACTTCTTGCAAGAAGCCATTCCGGCACAGCCGCTCACGGTGAGTTCGCGACAGGTCACCAGAGCGTATAGCGACCACACCACGTTCCTGAAGTGCATGCAGCACTTCTAGAGATTCAGCTAGTTTTTCCGAAGGTTTTGCCATAGTGCATGTCTTGCTGTTCGTTTATCCTGCTGTTCAATTCTTAGTATATCAAGTTGTAACATAACTAGTTCATTGTGTCGAGCGAAATTTAGTGTATTCTGCTGTGCGGTCTGGCCTATCCGGCTGTGCTTCCGTCATAAGCGACTCATCTCCTCTCGCGGTTTCCTCATAGCTTCACGTTTCTAGCCGTGATCGCCGGACCGGCAACGGGCTGCCCGCATAACTGGGGCGACGAAGGCTACGCCCAGGAAGAACTGGTGGCCGAACTTGGAGCTGCTTTCCTCTCTGCTGATCTCGGGATCACGCCGGAAGTTAGGGATGAGCATGCAGCTTACCTACATAGTTGGCTTGAAATCCTAAAACAGGACACGCGGGCAATCTTCACCGCCGCCCACGCACAACGTGCCGTTGATTACCTGAAGAGCCTTCAGGCCGCACAAACAAGCCAGAAGAATCCTTTCCGACATTTTTTCGACATCAGTCCTGCAAATTGGGCAACGGGCGGCACCTTTAAGTCTATATAAAACAGTATCGAAGTGGCATTAATTTACCGCTTCTTTATCCATATCTCGATTTCACCTGACACCGAACCCTGTTCAAGGTTAAAATAGTAGGCTTTTTTATTGCCTAATATCTGGGTATGAGTAGATTTATAAGTGTGTACATATTTGGAGAATAGCGTTTGTCAGAAAGCAATTTTATCAATGAAATCAATAGGAGACGCACGTTTGCTATCATTTCCCACCCGGATGCCGGCAAGACCACCCTGACCGAAAAACTGCTGCTTTACGGGCGTGCCATCCAGCAGGCCGGTACGGTCAAGGGACGCAAGGCGGATCGGCATGCCACCTCGGACTGGATGGCGATGGAAAAGGAACGCGGCATTTCTGTGACCTCGGCGGTGATGCAGTTTCCCTATCAAGAAAAGATTATCAACCTGCTGGATACGCCGGGACACGAAGACTTTTCCGAAGACACCTATCGCACCCTGACCGCCGTGGACTCGGCGCTGATGGTGATTGATTCGGCCAAGGGCGTCGAGGCGCGCACCATCAAGCTGATGGAAGTCTGCCGCCTGCGCACCACGCCGATCCTGACCTTTATTAACAAGTTGGATCGGGAAGGCCGCGATCCCATCGAACTGATGGACGAGGTGGAGTCGGTACTCAATATCCAGTGTGCGCCCGTGACCTGGCCTATTGGTATGGGCAAGGGATTCAAGGGGGTGTTCCATCTTTATAACGACAGCATCCACCTGTACAGTGCCACTCACGGCGGCAAGATCCAGACCGGTGAAGTCATTCAGGGGCTGGACAACTCCAAGCTGGATGACATGCTGGGTGCTGCTGCCGATGAGTTGCGTGAGGAAATTGAACTGGTCCGGGGCGCCAGTCATGAATTTGATCTGGATGCTTTTCTTGCAGGCAAACTCTGTCCGGTCTTTTTCGGCTCCGCCATTAATAACTTCGGTATTGAAGAGCTGCTGGACTATTTCGTCGAATATGCGCCCGCGCCCCTACCGCGCAGTACGCAACGGCGGCAAGTGCAGCCGGACGAAGAGGACTTCAGTGGCTTCGTTTTCAAGATACAGGCGAACATGGATCCTCAGCATCGGGATCGTATTGCTTTTTTACGCGTCTGTTCGGGGCACTATGAAAAGGGCATGAAAATGCGCCATGTACGCATCGGCAAAGATGTCAAAATTGCCAATGCCCTGACCTTCATGGCCAGCGAACGTGAGCATGTGGAAAATGCCTGGCCCGGCGACATTATCGGTCTGCATAATCACGGTACTATCCGCATTGGCGATGCTTTTACTTTGGGTGAGGAACTCAAATTTACCGGTATTCCCAATTTTGCCCCGGAACTGTTCCGCCGCGTGCGGCTGCGTGATCCGCTGAAAATGAAGGCCCTGAAAAAAGGTCTGGATCAACTCAGCGAGGAAGGCGCCTCACAACTTTTCAAGCCTCTGACCAACAACGATCTGGTGGTTGGTGCGGTGGGGGTATTGCAGTTTGACGTGGTCGCCTTCCGCCTGAAACACGAGTACAGCGTGGAGTGTTCTTTTGAAGCGGTCAATGTGCAGGCGGCACGCTGGGTGATTTGTGAGGACGAACAAATGCTGGCGGACTTCAAAAAGAAAGCCGCCGGGAACCTGGCCCTGGATTCCTCCGACAGCCTCACCTACATCGCGCCTACGCGGGTCAATCTGCAACTGATCCAGGAACGCTGGCCTGAAATAGAATTTCATGCGACACG
>DRJN01000439.1 GCA_011052165.1 Gammaproteobacteria bacterium | reverse complement strand
TTAAATTAAAATCAGATTTGAATGGTGAGGTGATGGAACGACGATGTCTGGCGCAAAAAATAAACGATTTATGTTATAGCGAATGAAGCTGTGCCGGACTTATCCAGTCCGGCGGCGTGTGTTCACGCGCGGCTGCCAGCAGCGCCAGACGGGCAATGACGCCGTAGGCGTAGAAGCGGTTGGGGCAGGCGTCGGGTGCCTTATTAGAGTCGGGCGTATTGCAGGTTTCGGCAAAGGCCAGGGGTTCAAAGTGCATCCCCGGTGCGTTGAGATTTTCATTGGCGCCCCGTTCCGTGTGTACGCGGTAAAACCCGCCGACGACAAAGTGGTCCACCATATAAACCACCGGTTCCGCGACTGACTGTTGATCACCCCAGGTTTCAAAAGTATAAACGCCTTCCTGGATCAGGACTTCGGTTACTATCTGCCCGCCCTTGCTTTTGGCCATGCGGGTGCGCTGTTTGCGATTGAGTTCCCTCACCTCGGCGCCGCTGTGGATGGTCATGATGCCCATGCCGTAGGTGCCTGAGTCGGCCTTGACAATGACGAAGGGGGGTTTGCTGATGTGATATTCGTCATATTTTTTCTGAATTTCCACCAGCATACGATCGACGTTCTCGGCCAGGCAGTCCTCGCCTTCGCGTTTCATGAAGTCGAGTTTGCCACAGTTGCAAAACAGGGGGGTGATCAGCCAGGGATCGATGCCGGTCAGCGTGGAAAATTCCTTTGTGGCGCGATGATATTCCGTGAAATGATCGGATTTTAACCGGTTACTCCAGCCCAGTTCCAATGGGGGTAGAATCATCTGTTCCAGATTTTCCAGGATTTCAGGCCGGCCTGAAGAAAGATCGTTATTCAGCAGCACCAGGCAGGGTTCATAATCATCGATTTTCACCTTATTGCCCTGCCGCTGAATGGGTTCCAGCAGCAATTTTCGGCCGGAGGGGAGATTGATGGTCAGTTTTTCCTCAAGTTCAGGTAAAAGTGAACCGATACGTATTTCAAACCCAGCTTTTGTAATGATTTCCTGCAGGGTGGCGAGGCTTTCCAGATAATGCTGGTTGCGGGTGTGATTCTCAGGAAGGAGCAGGATACGCACCGCTTTGGGACAGATGCGCTCCAGCACCGATTGGACGGCCTGAATGCTCAGGGTCATGAAGGCGGGGTTGAGGTTGTTGAAGCCGGCTGGAAACAGATTGGTATCCACCGGCGCGAGTTTGAAGCCGGCATTGCGCAGGTCAACCGAAGCATAGAATGGTGCGGGTGTTTTCAGCCACTGTTGACGGAACCAGGTTTCGATTTCAGCCTGCTGTTCCAGCAGATAGGTTTCGATATCATGCAGGGGGCCGGACAGGGCTGTCGTAAGATGGGGAACGGCGTAGAGGTGTTCAATACTCATGTTTGATGTCTAATGTGATCATAAAAAAAGGATGTGCTCAAGACGACCGGTATTGTAAATACAGGATTCTACCAGATAGTGCTTTGTCCCATGCCGGTATTTTCCGTATAGGACTATGCCAGAGAATTCCATAGGGGTAAATGTTCGAGTTGAATTGGGTATAAATCAGGCAGTTTTTCAGGTCGGAGAGTGAATGGAAATAAATAGTGAATATAGATGCTTATGGATTGTTTTTCAAAACTATGTTAAACATCCTGTCGGAAACTGTCTTGTTCACAGGAATGAAGCACCAGAGTTCAGTGCAGAAACTTGCAAAGTAAAAAACGGGTGACAGCAGTGCTAGCAGAGAAGCAGATGGAAGATATATACCAGGGTCTAAAAGTGATGGTGATTGATGACAGCAAAACTATTCGCCGTACCGCTGAAACCCTCTTGAAAAAAGTAGGTTGTGATGTCGTGACAGCCTCCGATGGTTTTGAGGCGCTATCCAAAATCGCGGATAACCAGCCTGACATTATTTTTATTGATATCATGATGCCGCGTCTTGATGGTTATCAGACGACGGCATTGATCAAACATAATAAACGTTTCAGGAAGACACCCGTGGTGATGCTTTCCAGCAAGGATGGCCTGTTCGATCGGGCGCGAGGCCGAATCGTGGGTTCGGAACAGTATCTGACCAAGCCCTTTACCAAAGAAGAATTGCTCAGTGCAATCAAGGATCTTGTTCTTGAATAAACCTGCTTATCCGTTTTCAGTTAAATATAAAGATTGAGTAGTGTTGCCTGTCGTTGGCAAGGCTTGAAGGAGGCATAATGGCGCGTATTTTGATTGTGGATGATTCACCGACCGAAGTTCATGCACTTAAAACCATGCTCGAAAAGCATGCTCATGAAGTGGATGCTGTCGATAACGCAGAAGCCGGTATTGCGCGAGCGAAGGACTCGATGCCGGATATTATTCTGATGGATGTGGTCATGCCGGGTATGAACGGTTTTCAGGCCACCCGGGCTATTAACCGGGATCCGGCGACACAGGCCATACCGGTTATTATTGTGACCACCAAGGATCAGGAAACCGATCGTGTCTGGGGTTTGCGTCAGGGCGCAAAAGATTATATTACCAAACCGGTGATGGAGGATGATTTAATCCAGAAGATCAGCAAGGTGCTGGCAGGGTAACGGAACGATGCCTAACTCAGGGGTCGGGGTTTTTGCACTGCTGCGTGATATTGAATCACGCAGTCGCCAAAAAGCACTGGGGTTACCGCAGCAGCTTGAGATCAGACCTGCACAGACGGGGATTGGTTTTCTGCTACAGAATATAGCCTTGGTGGTGGCCACCCGCGAGATATCCGAAATCCTGCCCTACCCTCCCTTGACACGTATTCCGGGCACGGTTGACTGGCTCAAAGGTGTCGCCAATATTCGTGGCACGCTGGTTCCGGTTATTGATTTGCTGGGATTCGCAAAGCAGAAAACGGCGCGTCTGAATCGTAAAAATCGTGTTCTGGTTATGCGGCGGGGAGATTTTATCAGCGGTCTGCTGGTGACTGAAGTCCTCGGTTTAAGGCATTTTTTCGAAGAAGAAAAAACAACGGATTTACCCCCGGCGCCGGCGCGTTTGCAGTGCTTGCTCGATGGGGGGTACCAGCAGGGCGATCAACACTGGGGAATTTTCAGTACCCGGCGCCTGACGGACACACCTGAATTTATGAATGTTGCCGCGGAAGTCTGATTCCCGGCAATGGTTAAGCAGTTTGAGTTATTTTATGCAGGGAATGCGCCCCGTTCTTCAGGGCGCAATGATTGCGGGGTTCCGACTCAGGTTAGAAAAAGAGCAGATGAGTTCTGAATAAGCGTTCCAAGATACCAGTTCACTTATGAATTCCCACGTTCATGGTGAGTCCTTCGGCTTCACTCAGGAGAGCCTTGTCGAACCATGAGCGTGGAAATGCTGTGAATAGAGCGCTTAATCTATTTGTCCTTCGACAAGGCTCTCCTGAGCAAAGCCGAAGGACTTCCTTCGACAGGCTCAGGACGAACGGCAATTTCTAAAGTGTACGGGTATTTGGAACAGCTATTTAGATTCAAACAGGAGTATCCAATGGCAGGAGAGAAGTCATGACACAGAATACTGGCCGGACAGGGGGCATTTCGGTAGTCAGGATGATGGGATATTTTGTTGCTCTGCTGATTGCGGCTATTATTGCGCTGAGT
>DRJN01000438.1 GCA_011052165.1 Gammaproteobacteria bacterium | reverse complement strand
GTTAAATTTACGCCATCTTTAAAACACCCATATCAACGCTGCTGACGAACCCACAAATCAGCATATTTGACAAACGTCGAATGTGCCGATAACGCGGCTAACAGGAATCCCTGCTTACCGTCCAGAAACCCGGCGCGAAAAATATACATCCTCAGGAAACAAACAGCCGCATGTACCATCCCCTGCAGCAAAGAAGTCTTTTTACCCTTCACTTCACGCTGCGCGGCCCAAAGAGCGGCATAGTGGGCGGACTTGAGCAGATAATGCTCTATATTCCGGTAGGTGTAGTGCAATAAATCGCCTTTCAGTGGTCGAATTTCAAGATCACCTTCATATTCCAGCTTTTCATGCACCTGCTGGGAACCATAGTGCGCTCGCAGGCGGGGATAGAGACGAACCTTGGGCGCAGGATACCAGCCACCATGGCGAATAAAGCGTCCAAAACACCAGGGCAGGATCGGCATACTATAGGCGGCATCGTCCAGGAAAACGATAGAAAGAATGTCATCTCGCAATTCCGATGTGACCCGCTCATCGGCATCAATAGATAGAATCCAGCGGCCAAGAGCATGGGACTGGGCACGCTGCTTCTGTATGCCAAAGCCCTGCCAGTCCGCTTCTACGTAAATTTTATCGGTGTATTTTTTGGCAACATCCAGCGTTTTGTCCGTGCTGCCGGAATCAACGACAATGATCTCATCCGCCCAGGAAACCGATTCAAGACATTCTGCAAGCCCTTTTTCTTCATTGAAAACAATGACAATAACACTGATCGAATTTTCAGACAGGTCGTGAACTGTATTTGGCATGCATTATCCAAGCAAAAAATACGCCCAGGAAAACAAGGAAAATTGAACTGAAATTATCATGAATAAACGGAACTTCGGTCAGGGAAAAAATCATAAACCCGCTTATAAAAATAATACCAAGACTCGCAATGCGCCGATCATAGCGCTTGTTGTGTACAAAAACATATAGCGGATAAAACAACATCAGCAACAATGCCGACAAGCCGATGATCCCCTGGGTTCCCATGATCTCAAAATAGGCATTATGCACATGTCCATATCCTCGTATGACCGGTAGTTTCACATCGTCATTATTTGCTATCCGGTTGATTTTTCCTGGCAGATTTCCGGGGCCCAAACCAATCAGCGGATTATCCTTAATGATAACCCATGCAAAACGCCACATTTCGAGACGATCGCCTACCGAAGTAGTATAAATTTGTTGATCGCTCGCGCCAAAATTATGGTGGAAATAACTTTTGAACTCGTTCGTGGCCACCCCAAACCTTGAGGTAATGGAATACGGAGTGTAAATAATCATGACGACAGTAACCGCCAGTATTGCAACATAACCACCGCTAACCCGCCAAAATGTGGTTCGTGTCCCCATCAGAAAGGGCAGAATGATCATGCTGACGATCGCCGCCAGCCAGGCATTGCGGGAACCGGAATAAATCACCGCCAGCATCGCCATCACCGCTGCCAACAGATTAATCGCTGCCCAGAATTTATTCCGGTTTGTGAGTGCAAAAATCAGGGGGAATATGGCTAGCAGCACAGCTAGATCACCAAAAATAATGGGGCCGTAAATACCATTAGCATGGCCAATGCTTGAAAAATAGGTATCATGAATCGCCTGCAATCCCATCACGATCCCCCCCAGCGGAATCGTCATAATCAGACCCTGCCAGCTAACGGGATGCTGGCGCACATACAGATAAAACGGAAAAAAAGCCAGATATTTCATTTCCGTACCCAGCCGATGATAGGAGTACTCACTCCAGCCCGTCACGGTACTCGAGAGCAGAATGCTGAAAAAATAGAGCCCAAAAATAATAAACAGAATTTTCTCTTCCCGCTGCAGGGGCTTTGGCGTACGCCAGGCGTAATACAGGGATAGCAGTACAATCAGGGTGTAAGCGCCACTGAGCCAGTGACGCACACTCAGAGAAAGAATCGGAAACAGAAAAAGCAGCACGAATAGTGCTTTTTCAGAAAATGCGCCTTTAGATAGAAAGTACTGCTTAATTTGGAATAAATTCATCTCTATCCAATAGTATTGCTTCCACATGTTCTGCGGACAGTTTAGTCAAACAATCGGTATGCCCCAATGGGCAGATTCTTTTAAAACAGGGGCTGCACGCCAGTCCCAGGTAGATCACTTTCGCCTTCTCAGACAGGGGTGGCGTGTAATCAGGATCGGATGATCCATAAATTCCAGTAACCTCGGTGCCACTGGCACAGGCAAGATGCATCAGTCCCGAATCATTGCTCGCCACAGCCTGCGTCAAGGCCATCAGATCGACCACATCCTCAAGCCGAGTCTGGCCACAGAGATTCCTGGCCTGCGGCGCAATTTCAACTATTTTGTCACCTGCCGCCCGGTCTTTCTCGGAACCGAAAACCCAGACATCTATGCCTTTATCGTTCAAGCTGGCCGCTAGTTTAGCAAAATTTTTAACCGGCCAGCACTTTGCCGGTCCATACTCGGCCCCGGGCACCAAACCAACCACGGGCCGCTCGTGCGACAGTTCCAGTTTTCGACAGATCCGCAGCTGATTGTCCGCATTGATACGCAAGGCGGGCAAGGGAATGACTGGCGGCAATTTAGCCTTGCGCGCTTGCCCCAGGGCCACATAGCGCTGCACTGTTTGCCGCAGTACCTGTTGGTCCAATGAACGTATATCGTTCAGCAGGCCATAGCGCATTTCGCCACGATAACCGCTACGAATTTTTACCCCGGCAAAAAACGGGATTAGCGCAGACTTGAATGAGCGGGGCAGCACGATCGCCCGATCATAATACTCATGCCTGAGTGAGCGCCCCAGCCGAAAGCGCGTCAGCAAGCCCAGCTGACCATGTCCAGGCGCCAATGTAATCGCCCGTCTTACCTGCGGCATCCGCGCCAGCAGGGGCTGCGACCAGACCGGTGCGAGCACATCGATCACCGTCTCCGGATGACGCTGTTTCAG
Source organism: Gammaproteobacteria bacterium (assembly GCA_011052165.1). Taxonomy (GTDB): domain Bacteria; phylum Pseudomonadota; class Gammaproteobacteria; order UBA6429; family Thiohalophilaceae; genus JAADGZ01. The sequence goes on along the minus strand of DRJN01000438.1, from coordinate 2,906 downwards.
CGACATGAACAGGCTCTGTGCCATCACCATGTCCCCCACCCAGGCGGGGCCAACAATTAAAATGCGATCAGGATCCGCGCTCACACTTCATCTGTCTTTCAGTGCGCGCCATTTACCGATGCAACCAGTCCATATACAGCTTTACACCTTCTTCTACCGTCTTGAACGGAGCCTCATAACCGGCCGCCCGCAGGGCGCTGATATCCGCCTCGGTAAAACTCTGGTAGCGCCCTTTCAGATGTTCGGGAAAGGGAATGTATTCCAGCGTGCCCCGGTCATGCCAGTCGATCACGGCCTTCGCCACATCATTGAAGGGCTGGCTTCGACCGGTCCCCAGATTAAAAATACCCGACTTGTCCGGATGCTGCATAAACCACAGGTTCACCGCAACGGTATCGCCTACATAGACGAAATCCCGCCGCTGTTCGCCATCGCCATAGCCATCACAGCCTTCGAACAGCTTTGCGACGTCACCCTCATGCAGCTGGTTGTTCACATGAAATGCCACGCTGGACATGCTGCCCTTGTGCTGCTCGCGCGGCCCGTAAACATTGAAATAACGAAAGCCAACGATCTGGCTTTCGGCGCTGGGTAAAATCCGGCGCACGTACTGGTCGAACAGAAACTTGGAATAGCCATACATATTCAGAGGTTCTTCATACTCCCGCTGCTCACTGAAGATGCTGCCGCCGCCGTAGACCGAGGCCGATGAGGCATACAGATAGGCGATGCCTCGCGCCAGACAGTAGTGCAGCAAGTCCTTGGAGTACTCGTAGTTGTTGCGCATGATAAACTTGCCGTCCCATTCCGTGGTGCTGGAGCAGGCGCCTTCATGGAACACGGCCTCGACTTTACCGGCAAAGGACTCCCCCGCCTGTACCCGGGCGATGAAATCCTCCTTGTCTATATAATCGGCGATATCACAATCAGCAATATTCTTGAATTTTACGCCGTTTTTAAGATTGTCCACCACCAGAATATCGCTGACGCCCTGCTCATTAAGCGTCTTGACAATGTTGCTGCCGATGAACCCGGCCCCGCCGGTCACAATAATCATAAATCCCGTCTCACTCTAGTTCTCCAGAATATTTTTAATAATGTCGCTGGTGGAATGACCTTCAATGAAATCCAGAATCCGCACCTCGCCGCCATTATCCGTCACGCAACGCCCACCAGCGATGTCCTCTGGCCGGTAGTCGCCGCCCTTGACCAGCAGATCGGGCAATACCTTGCAAATCAGGCGCTCCGGGGTTTCACCGGAAAAAGGCACCACCCAGTCCACGCATTCCAGCGCCGCCAGTACCGCCATGCGCCGTTGCACCGTATTGATGGGGCGCCCGGCGCCCTTCAGTTTCCTGACTGAGGCATCGTCGTTGACGGCGATGATCAACCGTTCGCCCAGTTTGCCGGCCTGCTGAAGGTAAGACACATGCCCTGGGTGCAGAATATCAAAACAACCATTGGTCATCACCACAGTTTCGCCGTGTTCCTGGGCGTCTTTGACCAGTTTCAACAACTGCGCCTCATCGACCACGCCCCGTTCCAGAGGTTGCTGCTGACGCAAAGCCGTGCGCAGCTCAGCCGCGCTGGCGGTCGCCGTGCCCAGTTTGCCCACCACCACCCCGGCGGCCAGATTGGAACAAATGGTGGCTTCGGCCAGATCCCGTCCTGCCGCCAGTGAGGCCGCCATCACCGAAATTACCGTATCGCCGGCGCCGGTCACATCAAATACTTCCTGCGCCTGGGTTGGCAGGTGCAGGGCGGGCTGATCCTGCTGCAACAGGGTCATGCCTTTTTCACTGCGGGTAACCAGCAGGGCCTGCAAATCCAGTGTTCGCAGCAGAGCTTCGCCCTTTTCGACAATCTCGGCATCGTTGTGGCAGGCACCGACCACGGCCTCGAACTCGGACAGATTCGGCGTAATTAAGGTCGCGCCGCGATAAATGCTGAAATCCGTACCTTTGGGATCCACCAGTACCGGCACCCCGGCGGCACGCGCACACTCGATAAAGAGTGAAATCCGGCTCAGGGTACCTTTGCCATAATCGGATAAAATCAGGGCGCCAGCCTGCGCCAGTTCCCGCTCAAGTTCAGCCAGCAGCCCCTGCGGATCCCGGCTGCTGAAGCCGTCCTCGAAATCCAGTCGGATCAGCTGCTGGTGGCGCGAAAGAACCCGCAGCTTGGTCACCGTGGCGCAATCTTCCAGCGCCTCAAAGCAACAGTCCACGCCCTGTGCTTCAAGAATGTCCTGCAGGGCCGTGGCCGCTTCATCCTTGCCGGTAAACCCCAGCAGGCGGGCGCGGGCGCCGAGCGCGGCGATATTCAGGGCCACATTGCCGGCGCCACCGGGACGCTCCTCGGCGTCATTCACATGCACCACGGGGACTGGCGCCTCCGGGGATATGCGCGAGGTGTTGCCATGCCAGTAGCGATCCAGCATCAGATCGCCCACCACCACGACTCGCGCCCGGTCAAATTCGGGGAGTTGCTTCATTCTGATTTAGTTAGATGGTTCAGGAGGTTTCGCCAATTTTTGGTTTGAGAATATACAGGGCACTACAGTACGGACAGCGTGCTTCGCCGCTATCCTCGATGGGCAAAAAGACTCGCGGGTGTGAATTCCACCGGCTCATGTTATCCATAGGGCAGTGCAAGGGCAGATCCGCCCGGGTGATTTCGTAACGGTTCACGGCATTGGCCTGCAGGGTTTTCTTGTCAGCGGCTTCAGACTGGCGATTGCCCGGATTGTTCATCACTGTTCTCCCACAAATAAAGTCAGTTCGTATCTCAATGCATATCAGGCTATTGGTCTGATATCAATCGTTGCATAAGTATTCGCATGTATTTTATCCCCTCACCCCAACCCTCTCCCAGAGGGAGAGGGGGCTATGATGCAAATACTTATG
>DRJN01000437.1 GCA_011052165.1 Gammaproteobacteria bacterium | reverse complement strand
GGTTTGTTCGACAATACCCACTTAATGGAGGAAACCTTATGAAAACCTGGTATCAAGCATTGATCGGTCTGCCCCTGCTGCTCGGCATGCTCGCGCTGCAACCTGCACTGGCGTCAAACTGGTCCATATACAAACACTACAATTTCAAAAAACTTCAACTGGCTCACCCCAAACCCTTTGCCAAGGAACACCTGGTTCTGCAGGTTACCCAGGCCGATCCGCAACGCTGGAAAATGGCATTGAACAACGTCACCAACGTCAGAAAATTCTTTGGTGAGGAGAATATCCAGGTTGTCGTTGTCGCCTACGGTCCTGGGCTTAAGATGCTGTTTGCCAACAGTCCGTTTGCGAAACGCATAAACAGTTTGTCGGTGAGCGGGGCGGAGTTTGATGCCTGTCATAACACCATGCTGGGATTCAAGCGCAAAACCGGTCATTTGCCCAAACTGGTGTCTTCCGCCGTGGTCGTACCGGGCGGTATTGTGCGCATCATGCAGCTCGAACAGAACGGTTATGACTTCATCAAGCCCTGAGCAGGCATGACCCTAACCTGGATAAACCACAAGATAAGTACCTTCACGAAATAATTTTCTGCAAAATGCACAGAAAATCATTTCTAAGGTACTAAAATCGGAATTCTGACGCTGATTATTGCGCGCCCGTCGGGCATGTCATTTCCAATGCTGTAAATTATGTAACTATTCAGCCACGCCTGTTGGGCTTCGCGTTGCTCAGCGCCAACCTACATATAAGGTTCCCTGACAATTATGCTGAATAGTGACTAAATTATTAGCATTTTACCGTTGACGATCTGCTGATGCTGTCACTGCTTGCCTATAAAATTGGGTGGCAGGTTGGTCTGATCAGCTTTATCAACGCTACTGGTTTCCAGCCTTGAGTTTCTGCCGTTACTGTTTCGCTAGACCGGATGTACCGTTAGACAGCGCAGGTTCCGGGTTAAAAATTCGCGTAAATGCCGGGAAAATGCAATAATAGCCATCCATCTTTCAACTGACTAAACATCTGTCAGTACCCCGCCGTTAATTAAAGGAGAGCTAATGTCATACCTTGATGATCCACGTGTTCTGTTCGCTGCGGAGCGAACCCTGCTGGCTTGGAACCGCACCGCTATCGCACTGATTACGCTGGGATTTGTAATCGAACGCTTCGGTTTGTTTATAAAAATTCTGCATCTTTCTGACATTGTCGGACAACGGCAAATGTCTTTTTTCATTGGTCTTGCGCTGATCGCCTTCTCTGCCGTGATGAGCTTCCTCTCGATTATACAGTTTAGACGTTTTGTCAAAAATTTATCGGAAGATGAAATCCCCAAAGGCTACATGTTGTGGTGCGGCACGGTCTCAAATATGGTGGTTTCCGTCCTGGGCGTCTTGCTTATTGTCTATCTGGTACGTGGCTTTGGAGTTTTGGCTACTGGATGAGATTGAATCTGAATTCCGCAGTTGATCGCCTGGACGCGAGCCTGACATAATGACGCTAATCAACTTTATAACTGCACTGCCGTTTGCCTGTCGGACGTCACGTTGAGTTCGGAAAGTCTGTTCGGCTAAAGAAGGACGCGATTGAGCCGACCGATGGAAAACCCCGTTTTCAATGACAGAAACAACGACACCGCCGCTGGTTAAGCAGCGTGCCGCTGTACTGTCCACTCTGGGCGTGGTGTTCGGTGATATCGGCACCAGTCCGTTGTATGCATTACGCGAGAGTTTCGGCGGCGCTGGTGCGCCGGCGCTCGATGTGCCTGATCTATTGGGTGTCTTATCCTTGATTCTGTGGTCACTGATATTGGTGATCTCGATTAAATACCTGGTTTTTGTGTTGCGCGCGGATAACCAGGGAGAAGGCGGCATCATCGCTCTGGTCGCCCTGTTAAATCCCTGGAAAACCAAACCCGGTCAGGCGCGCTACGTGCTGATGCTCATGGGCTTGTTCGGCGCCTGTCTGCTATATGGGGATGGGACCATCACCCCCGCCATTTCTGTACTCAGCGCCGTTGAGGGATTACGTGTGACGGCGCCGCAACTTGACCCGTTCATCGTGCCGCTCACGGTCATCATTCTGGTGCTTCTGTTTATGGTACAGCAGCGTGGCAGCGGACAGATCGGCCGCCTGTTCGGACCGGTTATGCTGATCTGGTTTCTGGTACTGGCGGTGCTGGGGTTACGCGGGATTCTATCGCATCCCTCTGTGCTGGCAGCGTTCAACCCCGTGTATTCAGTGCGGTTCTTTGTCCATAACGGGCTGGCCGGTTTTCTCACTCTGGGTTCGGTGTTTCTGGTCGTGACCGGGGGAGAGGCGCTGTATGCTGATCTTGGACATTTTGGTATCGCCCCGATCCGTCGCGCCTGGTTTCTGATCGTATTCCCGGCTCTATTTTTGAACTATCTTGGCCAGGGTGCCATATTGATGGATCATCCGGATGCCATCCAGGCACCGTTCTTTTACCTCGCCCCGAGTTGGGCAACCCTGCCGCTGGTGGTACTGGCTACCGCCGCCGCCATCATTGCATCGCAAGCGGTGATCAGCGGAACGTTTTCGTTGACCCGTCAGGCGATCCATCTTGGTCAGTTACCGCGCATGCGGGTTATTTTTACTCAGGCTGATGAAGCCGGTCAGGTCTACCTGCCGCTGGTCAACTGGCTGTTGATGGCGGCCTGCCTGGCGCTGGTCGTGGGTTTCGGCAGTTCTGATGCCCTGGCCTCGGCCTATGGTGTTGCTGTATCACTGGATATGGTGGTGACCACGCTGTTAGCCATAGCCGTCGCGCGGCGCTATCACTGGCGGCCACTGCTGGCACTCTGGGCCGGCGCCTTGTTCATCCCCATCGACAGCGCATTTCTTGGCGCCAACCTGGCCAAGATACCGGACGGTGGCTGGTATGCGCTGTTAATTGCGGGGCTGATTTTTGCAGTGATGTGGAGCTGGCGGGCTGGCCGCGCCTTACTGGCGACGCGGCTGTCGAGACGTGCTATCCAACAGGATGCGTTTCTAAAGAAGATCGAGACCGATCCACCCTACCGTGTGCCTGGCACTGCGGTGGTGATGACCGGGCATTACGGGCAGTGTGTACCGGCAGCGCTCATGCAGCATATGGCGTGTACACACATACTTCATGAGCGGGTGATATTTCTCACCGTGGTCACGGCTGACCAGCCGCATGTGCCTGCCAATGAACGTCTGGATTTTGAAAACCTCGGCCAGGGAGTAATGCGTGTACGTGTGCACTATGGGTTCTCACAGCCACCGAATATTCCGGTCGCCTTGAAGCTTGGCGAACACATGGGTATTCCGATCGATACCGATGCGGCAACCTATATCCTGGGTCAGGAAACGCTGATTGCGAGACGTGAGGTGCCCGGCTTGCCTTACTGGCAGGAACTGCTCTTTGTCTGGCTGGCGCGTAATGCTACCCGCGCAACGGCTTATTACCGTCTACCTGAAGACCGTGTCCTGGAGCTAGGTCTACAGGTGAGTTTGTAATGTGAACGGGATGACTTGCGGTACAAATTGAATGCGCCGGGAACGGTGGGTTCCCGTTAATCTTTATTTATACTTTCAACGGATCCGATTGTGTCGATCTATTTATTAATCGTTGCATAAGTATTTGCACCATAGCCCCCTCTCCCCATGGGAGAGGGTGGGGGTGAGGGGATAAAATACATGCAAATACTGATGCAACGATTAATATATCCATTCAGAAAACTGTAATTGAAAGTTGGGAGAGTGGATGTTAGTATACTCAATGTATTAGATGCTAAGCCTGATCCCGATCCTGTGTTTGCCTGATGATTTGTATCGCAATGATATGTATACAGGATCCAAAACAATGCCGGGTTACATTGTGAATCTAATGAATATGATGAAGGGTCTGAACGCTGTCCTGCGCTATGGCGTAGTGATACTCCTCGGTTTGGGGATTGGCATGTCTTCAGCGATGGGGGCGGGTAGCACCAGCAAAAATCCGGCGCAACAAATCGTCAAACGAAATTGCGGAGCGTGTCACGGCCTTCACGGTAACAGCCTCATTCCCATCTATCCGAAACTGGCTGCCCAGATTCCACAATATCTAAAAAAACAGTTGCATGATTT
>DRJN01000436.1 GCA_011052165.1 Gammaproteobacteria bacterium | reverse complement strand
TGATAATTATATATCTCACCATTAAATACAAGCTGTACGGAGCCGTCTTCATTTGCAATGGGCTGATGCCCGGTGCCCAGATCTATAATTGAAAGCCGCCTGTGCGCAAGCCCAACATGGTGACCACTGGATTTTGTCCTCGTCTCAAAAAACCCATCGTCATCTGGGCCACGATGAGAGATAACATCTGCCATGCCCTTAAGGATGGGCGACATATCTTCTGCATACGAATGGACCAAATACCCTGCTATTCCGCACATCTCTTGACGCCACCCAGAATCGTAAATTGTATCCGCGATATGCGGACTAAATCCAATCTAGTTTGGTTTTACGGCATAGACTACACGATGCCATCCATAGCGAGTGCCAAGAAACTCGACGAGCCGTGCAGGCAGCAACTTGCCGAGCACGCCCCAATGCCTTGCATCGAAATAAAAGACCTCATCATTCTTTACTTCAAACAAACTCAACAAATCCTCTATCTCTCTCTCATCATAAACAATAGAGTACGGATTATCAGGACCATCTGTATTACGGCTTAGCCATTCTTCATCCGACATTTTTTTATTAGCCGAAAATATCTCAACATGGCGCCTCAGCTTCTCTTCTGGAAACCCCATAGCACCAAACAACTTGATCAACCCAGGAATATGCAACAATCGTACGAACAGTTTTCTTAGAACACAGATTTCAAACTTGTAATTTATAGAGTCTTTGTTGTACACCATAATGAGCAACTCACCACCGGGCTTGAGTACCCGGGCTATCTCGGAGACTGCAGATTTGGCATCTGGAATATGATGAATAACTCCAAAGGAATACACTATGTCGAAACTGGCATCTGGAAAACACAACCCGGTGGCACTGCATTTACTTACTTCCCCGTCCACACAAAACACTTCCATCGCCTTCTTCGTAATTTCTACTGACCCCTCATCAACGTTGATCCCCTGATACAGCCCGCCTCTCCGTACAATATTACGCGCGTCAGTTCCAACACCAGTTCCGATCTCAAGCACTTTCTTCCCATCCCACACCAACCAGTCCATAATCTGGTTAATGTGTCCCTGGTGAGAATAGCGATCTCGCGCGATCCCTTCGAAGTACGCCCTTCCTTCACGAGACTCCATACTTACACTGGAGTCACACGGACTCTTATCCCAGAAGTCTCTTACATCCTCCTGTGCTTTTTTTATATCATTCATGCTGAGCCTCGCTTACCTTTTTGATGTTCTGGTACATACAAACATGTAAATATGATGGTCACTATTGCCCCATCTCTTTAGTAGGACTTCCTAAAGAGTGCGCCAATTCTCCTTGCCAAATAGGGAATAAGAGGCCCTCTCACAGCCCGGTTTGCATAAAGTGCGTTCCATAACCCATACGGCGCTCCTATCCATATCCACAGCAATCGTCCAGCCTTTACAGAAACATCCACATTTGAATACCCGTAGCAAGATAACTCTTTTTTTGTAATATATTGTCCAATGGCAATCTCTTCAGGCGTCAACTCTGTGAGCCAGCGGTTTACCGACGTAGCAAATATTCCCTTTTCCTGGTCTGTGCAAGAGCTATTATGCGTATCCACATCAAGCATTGAATGCTCGAATTCTTCGCCAATAGCATCACAAACCTGCCGCATTATCTTTTCAGGCTCTGCCACAAGATCTTCGTACCGTACAATTACCCAATCGCTTGAAGGCACCTCACTCATTAGTAATGCAACCTGCCGCATACTGGACTTCCATAGATAAGAGGTGACCACTGGATGGTATAGTTTCTTCATTCTATTTACATATACATCCCCGGTTACAACTTTCCATTTCCCCTTATACGAAAGCAGAAACGCGCGTATATCTCTTACGCATACCACAAATTTTGCGTCCGGGAAATAATTTTTAATATCCCTATAGCTAAAAAGATCTCGCGGTGCATTGTTCCCCCATCTAGACTTGGATGTACCTTCCATTTGCAGTCCCATGAACCTGTCCAGAACATCACCATAATCCACACATCCATGGAGCGCAGCCCGAAGATCAGTGGAGGTAGGAAATAGCTCTTTAATCCTCTTTTGGTCTTCGGCCTCATAATAGCGCATATATATCGTATGCAGCCGCTCGGCAATTTTTGTGATAGCGCCATAGTTCTCTACATTTCCCAACTGTTCCGAACGCGAATACACATCATCAAAATAATGAGTCTCGCCGGGCATGAAAATCTGGGGATGTCGCCCCAGAATTTTCGCGGTAAGCGTCGTACCCGACCTTGGCGTTCCAACTACAAATATCGGTTTATCGGCCACTGGCTACCACCTGGGGGACAGTCCCATCCGTTGTTGAACTTCGGGAGGCGGCGGACTCCGTGATCATGGATTTTAGGCGACCCTCGCGGTTTCGGGAACCCCCGGTAAGTGGACATCGAGGGCGGTGACGAGTCGGGGCGGAACGTGTCAACCTCATAGGGACAATTCACTGGTTGGGAAACCCGGATATAACCAAAGAAATCATACTCAACGCGTTATTCCTAAAGTGGACCCCTGAGTCAAGACAGAAACAGGCCGAGTTTAAGCTGTACAGTCCCCTTCACACGCAGCGGGTCGGCGCTTTATTGCCATCCAGGATTTAACCATTCCCATTGATCTTTCTGCCACAACTTCAGCCTCTGGAAACAGTGCGGAAAACTCTTGCTTATCCAG
>DRJN01000435.1 GCA_011052165.1 Gammaproteobacteria bacterium | reverse complement strand
CGCCGTTTGAAACGGCCAGTCAAATTCGGCAAGAGACAGTTGTTTGTGGCTACAGTATCGAATCATAGATGCACGCTTTTTATCCAGAAAGGCTGATTTTTCGTGCACAATTATACCCTTATTACACGCCTATTCATAATATTATCAACGCGTTAGACTTTATGAGCAGGCTCTACATACGGACAGACGCATAAAAACACAGGATACTGGAGCAACTGCATTACCCGATAAACGGGTGGCAGATATTGAAAATACGGGACGTTATCAGGATGTGCGCGAGGCAAACACTCCGTCACTACCGGTCATTGTGTCGCGATAGAATTCGACCGTCCTGGACAAACCGGTGTGCAGATTCACACAGGGCTTCCAGCCAAGCAAACGGGCTGCCTCGCTGTTATCAGAAAAATACTTCATGGTCTCACCGGGCCGGTATGCCAGTTCCCCGACATCGAGCAGTTCTCTTGCGCCGTCGCCTACCAGGTCCGCTATTGTCCTGGCCAGATCAAGAATCTTCACCGGCTCGAAACTGCTCACGTTAATAACCCGACCATCCGTGTCCAGACAGGTTGCAGCCAGCATGATCGCTTCCACAAGGTCGTCTATGTAGACAAAGTCCCTGGTCTGTTCACCGCCTGACATCGCGAATCTTCTGTCGGCAAGCAGACTTTTGATCAGGGCCGGAACAAACATACTGTCATCCTGGCCTGGCCCATAGGCTAGAGAAGGACGTACGATTACAGCCGGAAAGCGGTACACATGATGGAATGTTTGCAGCATGTGTGAAACAGCAACCTTTGAGCAGGAGTAGGCGCTCACCGGCGCTTCCCGCATCGATTCGGAAAAAGGTGCATTTACACCATACTCCTCGCAAGTCCCGACTGAAATGAATTTTACTTCCGGGACAGTGCTCATGCAGGCTTCAACAAGGTTCAGTGTGCCCATCAGGTTAGTTTCCAGGCAGTGGCGGAAATCTGCAATGGATGCATACCTGGACTTGTCAGCAGCGAGGTGAAACACGTAACCTGGCTTCACCCTGTCTATAACCTCCAGCACAAGCTCCCGGTTTGTTATATCACCGACAATGCTGTTACCACTGACCAGTTCGCTTGAACGCCTGCGCGAAAAACCAAAAACCTGCGCACCGGAAGCCTTGCACGCACGAACCAGATGGCCTCCTATAAATCCGCTTGCCCCGGTAATCAACACCGGGGCATCCACGAATGACCCCACTGACTCAGACATATCCGGGATCACACCGGAAAAGACGGACAGAATAAGTAACGTAGACTGGCATCAGGAAATTACTACTGCGTTAATAGCCAATTTATTACCTTCTTATCGTTTTATTCGGGTTACCGTAATCCCCTGTAACGTGGGGTAAATCCTGTTTGCGGATGACGGCACTTTACAGAAGCGCAGGTCACCTGTTCCACACTACGGGCTCGCCCGGTCCGGAGAACTATACTCGAACACAATGGGAGTCTGAAGTTTTCACCTGTTAACGGGCAGTCGCGCAAACAGAATCATGCTCGCCAGTTTGCACTCCTTATTTATATATAGCCAACGAACTGCTAACATTCCCGTACCCGCCTGCCAGCGGCAGGCACAGGGTACGGAACCCGGTAACACAGGGCAAGCGCAACTGAAAGCGGCGCATGATATAATTATTTCGCACCGAAAATAACATAAAAATACTTAATAAATAATAAGATATAAGGATGGAAAATGAATAGACATAACATTCTGGTCACCGGTGGGGCAGGCATGATTGGCTCCAACCTGGTTAAACGGCTTGTGCAGCAAGGTCATAACGTCAGCGTGGCTGATAACCTGTGGCGCGGAAAAACAGAGTATTTACTGGGTAACGACGGCAACCCGGTTATCGATCTGGACCGGAATTTCCACAACATCGACTTATCGCTGGCCGATACTCTCGACCCGCTGCTGGAGAATATTGACTACATTTATCACCTGGCCGACATCGTCGCCGGCATCGAATATGTATTCAGAAACCAGGGAAGCGTGTTTCGGCAAAACTTCCTGATCAACTCCAATGTGATTAACTCCGTGCGCAAGCACCCGCACCCTGTAAAGGGCTTCATTTATGTAGGCACTGCGTGCAGCTTCCCCGCCTCCCTGCAGACCGGTGTGGATGCCGCACCGCTCAAGGAAGAGGACCAGTATCCCGCGGAGCCCGAATCCGGTTATGGATGGAGCAAACTGATGGGGGAGTACGAGGCTTTTCTCATGGAATCAGAAACCGGGGTCCCGGTATCGGTGCTTAGCCTGCACAATGTGTATGGCACACCCAGCGACTATGACGAACTGAGCGGGCAGGTAATTCCCTCTCTGGCGAGAAAGGCGATACGTTACCCTGACGAACCATTTGTCGTGTGGGGCAGCGGCTCCCAGGGCCGTGCCTTTGTCCACGTCGATGACATCGTGGACGCCCTGATCGCAGCCCGTGAAAAGGGATTTGGCAAAGGTGTTATCCAGATAGGACCTGATGTCTGCACATCCATTCGCGAAATAGCAGAGGCCATCGTAGAGATATCCGGGAAAAATATTGATCTCCAGTACGATACCAGCAAGCCAGAAGGTGACCCGGGGCGTTGTGCGAATTATTCAAAAGCGCAAAAGGAGCTGGGCTGGCAGCCGCGTGTAGATCTGAGGGACGGACTGGCGCGCCTTTATGACTGGATAAGCAACTCGATCGAGCGGGAACAACAGAAATAATCATTGCGGGGTCACCCTCGCACCGGCAGCCGGGGTAATTCAGACATACAGTACTGTTTGTGACTGATATAATCAGTACCACTTGCGCCAATACGCCTGGATCACACAAGCATAATATGGTCATCACTTCCCGCTCTTACCTCAAGCAAGGCCTTGTTTAACCAGACCCTCGTAGTCTACGCCGGTATCGGCATGCGCGCGGCACTGGCCGTGGGTCTGAATATTCTCATTGCCCGCTGGTTCGGTCCGGAACAGTTCGGTGTTTACCAGTTCTTTCTCTCCGTTGTGATTTTTTTCCAGGCCCTGTTTGGAGAATCCTTCGATGTCAGCGTGGTCAAGTTCTTCGCCGAAGACCATGCCAGGGGTGAGGGGCAGGAGTACAACGTAGTGGGTAACGCTATAATGGTGCGTCTCTTTCTGGCAGTCCCGATTACCCTGATCGGCCTGCTTGCAGCTGCAGATATCAGCGAACTGTTTTTCTCCTCTGCGAATTACGCACTGGTAATCCGACTGGGACTCATTGCCGCGTTCCTGGTCGCATTCAACAGCCTGTTTTTGTCTCTTCTGCAGGCGCGTATGAAGTTCGTTATGCGCTCCCTGCTGTTTCCACTGGCCAATTTCATTCGCACGATAACAATACCGCTCCTGATTATTTCAGGCCTTCTCAATATTGAATCACTGATGTGGCAGTACGTTGCCGCCACCCTGGCAAGCGGGATGGTGGGTTTCTGGTTTGTCCGCAAGGATATTGCAAGGGCCCGTATCAACCTGCCCCGCCTGCGTGAATTTGTGAACTTCAGTAAGTGGAGTGCGGGATCCTATTTCGTTTTCATTATTTCAACCAGCCTTGCGGTTCCTGTACTTGCGTATTATCACAACACAGAATTATCCGGCTATTATGGAGCGGCCGTCTCGATTGTTCTTGTTGTTGAAATGCTGATCGGTGCCGTAATGGTGGTACAGCTGCCCAAATTGAGCAGCGCCCCGGAGCCTGACAAACTGCGCCAATATGTACTGCGCTCGTTGCGGATACTCGCTGTGATCGTACTGCTGTTGCTGCCTGTACTGCTTGTTGCCAGGCCGCTGGTTGTTTTTATCTACGGTGCAGAATTTGCCGCAATCGACGGGGTTTTTCAGTTGCTGTTGCTGGGCGTACTGGTCAGTCTGTTGAGTCATCCCCTGTCACAGGTGTTTTATGCGTTGAATCTACCCCATTTAACTTTTTTTACTGCGCTGGCCGCAACCGTGATCTGGGGCCTGTGCGTATTGTTGCTGGTGCCCGGGCAGGGGCTTATTGGTGCCGGCATTGCCATGCTGGTCTCACGGGTTAGCACGGCTCTCATCATCGCCTATCTGATCTGGCGTAAACTGTGGTCTGTACAGGCGCAGAGCGGTTAGGCCATCACGGGGATAGCATACGGGCTGCGAGGGGACAAGGTTACGGGCGATTGCATATTCAGGCCCGCATCCTAGTCAGATGTGGTCTGTGCCTGTAATGAATCCTTGCGCAGCAGTCGTGGAATTACCGCAACCAGACCGGCACCCATTACCACTGCCCTGGCAAACAGGATAAACGGTGCAGCCAATTTAAGATCCCATCCCGGAACTTCCAGTTTCACTACAAAAGACAGGCTCAGTACCAGGAGCGCTATGGCCGCGACCGCACTCACCCACAGACTACCCGGTATCCATAACGACAGCACCAGCGACAACAGCAGTACACCGGCAAGCAGGATCTCCAGTTTAAGAACCTGGGGTGTATAGGTATCCGCAATCGCTTTTTCCGGGTATCGTTTGTAGACCAGCATACGCCAGTAGGCACGGGAATATTTCTTGCGCAGGTACCACCCCAGGGTATCGGGATGATGGTGATAGACAATCGCCTTGCGGTTAAACACGATACGGTGTCCCGCTGTTGCCAGGCGGTAGGATAGATCAGTATCTTCATTATCGGCCACCGGGAATGCCGGATCATAACCACCTATGTCACGAAATACCCTGGTACGAAAACCAGCAGAGTAGGAAAACACCACATCCACATACCTGAACCTGTCCAGCAAGCGGTAGCGATCTTCGAATTCGGCCTGGGCAAAGCGGGCCGCCAGTTCCTTCTGACGTGTCTTGTAGGCACCCTTGACAGCCGAGACCCCTGGCTCCTTAAAGGGTCTGATCATTTCTGCCAGCCAGTGACTATCCGCCACACAGTCAGCATCCGTGAACAAAACAAAATCCCCGTCGGCCTCCTGCGCACCGCGGTTGCGTGCCGCTGCGGGTCCCTGGTTTTTTTCCTGGCGGAGTATACGAATCCAGAATCGTTCACCGGACAATTCTTCTCGCCAGTATTCAAGGCGCTTGACGGTTTCATCCGTCGAGCAATCATCTACCACTACGACTTCCACGTTACCAGCAAAGCCTTGCTGTTCTACAAGGCTTTCCATGCAGGCATCAATCGTTGCAGTAGCGTTGTATGCAGGAATGACAACGGTGACAGAGGTTTGCACGGTGATCAATATTCCCAAGGGTAATAATTTATGCGTAGTGGAACGGTAGTGAGCATAACATATTGCCTAAGTGATTTGCGCAGCAGGCCTGATTCCAGTGAATGCGGGACACAGGGCTAGGGGGCGAGTATATTCCAATCCATAAATGAATGGCACTTAATTAAGCCCCAGCTTCTTATCATGGCCTCGTTTTTTTATGCTGTCACGTGCTTCCTGCCGAGGCACTTGCATACGAGGATAAGGCTTCGGCCTACGTTTAACCACACGCGGTTCCACTCTGCCAGGGCGCTTTCCGACCTGTATTTGGGCAATCAGCAAGAATAAGGCAGCGATGTCTTCCTTACCATCGGATAAAAACTGACATCGATTCCAGGCTATCCAAACTTGCAAGGTGTGTTTAAAACTCAACGCGCGCGGTAATACATCCGCCGCCATTGCCGCTTGTGCCATCAGTAAACGGATCAGATTATAGGCTAATAGGTAAACCCACATTTCTTTCTCGCACATCTGAGCCGTCAGGCAACTCAATGCTTCCATGCCCAGCGTCGTCTTTATGTTCCTCAAGTCCAACTCGACATGCCAGCGTTGCGTGAACAGGTGGCCCAGCGCTTTTTTTGAGGTCTTGCGGGGTGACAGAAACGTGGTGACAAGCACTTTCTTACCCACCTTGACTTCCCGAACCTCAACCTGATCCGGATGGCCGTCATACTCTTCCACACGCATCCAGGACGGTCTGGCTGGCTTGACCCAGTAAACCCTATGATCGCGCGTGCCGAGTGGCTCTCCACGACGAAAGTCCGTGTTCCGCGCTCCGTGTTGTTCAAACAACACATCAACACCACGGGCCTGCAGGTCGGCAATCAGAAAATAGCTGCAGTAATAGCTGTCCGCCAGCATGATGTCGCCTCCGTCAAAGGCACCCCTCAGCCGCCGAAACAAACCGTATTCGCCCGTCCCTTTCCCTTTATATGCCCCCATCGCCGCATCAATCACAGCCCCTGTAGACAGTGACATCACGCCAACCAGACGCGCCAAGGGGAAACCGACGCCCGGTATTTGCATGCCATGTTGAGGATAATGCGCCTGATTGTCCTCGCTATCAGGCATCAACACCGTGGTGCCGTCCACGAGCTTGACCGGCCGGCCACGCCATAACCAACCCGGCGGTGCCTGCATCGTGAGTCGTTTCCCCGTCTCCCGGGCCAGGCTGCTTATCATCTCCAAAGGCAAGCGTTTCCGGGCGCTACAATAGCCGCCAGTACGGCTGCTGGCCGCTGGCAATCCGCTCAACCATTGAGTGACGTTGGCTTCATTGACCGCATTCTGGCAGGAGCCATCGGCACTCATGGCTTGCCCCAAAAACATCGACAGGGTCGCGGTTGGCGGGTACTGCCGCTCCCGGTGGTCGGGTAAGTGCGCTTCAACCTGATCCAGCAACTGTGGGCTGGTCAGTAGATTGAAAAAATGGTTGCTATCGACTCGCTGAACCTGTTTTGCAACACGGCGTTGTTGTTGGGCAGAACTCGCGTTAAAGTGATTCATGAAGACTGGCCTCGGGCGTGGTAGGACGATATGTTTTGCACCAAACATCTTACCTGTTCCTGCCAGTCTTCTTCTTTTGTTTCAATTAATTGCCTCTGCCTCTCTGATGTGCTTTGGCTTAATTAAGTGCCATTCATCCATAAATGAGTCTGGAGAGAGGGTGAGAGAGTCATCTGTCAGCCGGTATTCAGGGTCCGCTCATGTATGGTTTTAAAGAGTGCCTGACGAGCCTTTTGTAACTGGTCCGCCGCCTGATTGTCGCTGATCTGGTAAGCGACCTGGCCAAGTATTTCAAAGCTGAGCCCCGGTTTCAAATAGTCTTTGGCGTTGGGCAATGATTTGAGCTTGTCATAGGGCGTCATCATATTCTCGTAGCGGTAGATCTTGCGCTGTTTCCCCTTGTCATCGGTACGGGTTTCCGGGAAAAAACAGGGCCGGTGGAAGTTGAGATACGGGTTTAAATACTGCTGATTGAAGTCATTGATAAGCGGTGCCCAGCGCTGTGGGATATGACTGTAACCGAAGTGTTTTCTCACCACAGCCCCATTTTTGCTTTCCGCCAGAGCGTTGTCGTTACTGTGCCGGGAACGTGACTTGGTGAACTCAATACGCAGCTTCTCCAGCAGTTCAGCGACGCATTTGTTGATGTATTCCGAGCCGTTGTCGGAGTGAAAGCCGAGCACAGTAAAAGGGAAGGT
>DRJN01000434.1 GCA_011052165.1 Gammaproteobacteria bacterium | reverse complement strand
TGCGCGGCGATAATCTGTGGGATATCTCAGCCAAACCCAGCATTTATAACAACCCCTATCAGTGGCCGCTGATTTACAAGAACAACAGCGATCAAATCAAGGATGCGGATCTGATTTATCCCGATCAGAAACTGAATATCGATACTCATCCCTCATCTTCGGATGTGGACGCGGCGGTGGCACATGCCAAATCCCGAGGCAGTTGGAGCCTGGGCGTGGTTGAAAAGTCCGATAAGGCCTATCTTGCCCGCTGATTTGATATCAACCCCGTGTTGAACCTGAAGGGTCCGTAACGGACCCTTTTTTAATGGAAATGAAAACGAAACGACTGCTTCTGACAGGCCGCCGGTTTTTTTATTTCTGGTGGCATGTTCTGGGCCAGAGCAAGCGCAACGATATCACCCAGATAGCGGCTTCTCTTACCTTTACGTCCCTGCTGGCGCTGGTGCCTTTGCTTTCAGTGGCGTTTTCTTTGTTCAGTGTCCTGCCGCTATTTTCCGGATGGCTGGATACCGTCGAGCAGTTTGTGCTTGATATTTTTGTTCCCACTGTTGGCGAAGGGGTGCAACATTATTTGCTTGGTTTTGTGCACAGGACAGAGAGACTCAGCACGATTGGCAGTGTTGGTCTGTTTGTGACCGCCATTCTGTTGTTGAATACCATCGATGTTTCCTTTAACCGCATCTGGCGGGTCAAGCGAACCCCGCGTACTCTGATACGGCTGTTGCTGTTGCTGTTTTTTCTACTCATTGGCCCACTGATACTGGCCGCGAGTCTGGCGGCTACGACCTTTGTCATGGCCCTGCCCTATGTTTCGGCAACGGTCGACAGCGTTGGTTTGCACACCCTGATCCTGGCCATGCTGCCGATGCTGGCGACCTGCCTGCTGCTGGCGGTGATGTATCACTGGATCCCGAATATCCCCGTACGCTGGCGGCATGCTTTTAGCGGCGCTGCCGTGGCTGCTATTCTGTTTGAAATCGCCAAATACCTGTTTGCGCTGTATATCGCCTGGTTTCCAACCTATGAGTTACTCTATGGCGCGCTGGCGGCCATTCCGCTTTTACTGATCTGGATATATTTATCCTGGCTCATCGTCTTGCTGGGGGCGGAAATTACCTACAATCTGGAGATATTTCAGGCGCCGGGAAAAATAACCGCCACGAACTTTGAATTGGTGCAGGCATTCAGGCTGTTGGGCTATTTGTGGCAGAATGAGGAATACTCAAACGGCAGAGTGCTTAGCCTGGAAGAGATGGAGGCGAAAGAGGACTGGCAGGATACGAAGCTGCCCGCTCTGTTGGAAAAACTGCGCCTGGCCGGGTTTGTGCGCAAGGTGACTAAAAATAACTGGCGGCTGGCGGATGAATTTTCGCAATTGACGCTACTTGATCTGTATCGCAGGCTGGCCGTCAGCGCCCCGGAAAAAGATGGGATATGGAGTAAAGTGGATAGCTGGAACGTCAATCTAAACAGGGCGCTGGATGGGCTGGATTATATTGAAAAAAAACTATGCAGCGTCTCCCTCTCATCGCTGTATGCAAAAGAAAAAACAGCAAATTCAGGCGGGACAGAAAGCTAAATCACTATTATGAATATTTGTATGCATTGTATTGTGGAAGGTCAGGTACAAGGTGTTTTCTTTCGCGCCAGCACCCAGGAAAAAGCGGAGAAACTCGGACTCACCGGATTTGCTTACAACCGCATTGATGGTAGCGTCGAAGTACTCACCTGCGGTGAGCAGAAGGCCGTGGCCCGGCTGTGTGAATGGTTAAAATCCGGGCCGCCTGCGGCGCAGGTGAAGTCAGTCATCTGCCGGGAAAATGAATTATTGCAAATAGATAATTTTTCAACGGGCTGAACTTGAGCGGCGGTGGTTTTTCGTTGCTAGCGCTCACGCCAGCGGGCATCGAGTGCATGATACACTTTTTTGGTATACCGATAGCTGCCCCGGCTGCCGTTATAGCGCGCCAGGGCGCGGGTTAAATCCCCTTTTTCCTTGCCCAGATAATAGTGCAGAATAGTGCAACCCAGGCGCAGGTTGGTTTTTAGATCAAACAGGTTGTCACCCGGTTTACCGATTTCATTCAGCCAGAAGGGCATCACTTGCATCAGCCCCATCGCACCGGAACGGGAAATAGCGTAACGGTTGAAGTTGCTTTCAACATCGATCACGGCCAGAACCAGTTCAGGATATAGCCCGGCGCGCGTGGCCTCGTAATGGATCTGTTTGAGCATGGAAATGCGTTTTTCAGCATCGGGTACGCGCGGCGCCAGGCGTGCCGACATGTCCACCAGCCAGACCTCGGCATCGAAACGATCATTAAAACTATGGCTGTCATTGATAGCTTTTATTAATAACAGACGCAGTTCGTTGTCCGGCTTGATAGTCGGTGTCGCGTTGACCTGTGTAATGGATAGCAGAACACATATCAAAGTCATGAGAATGTTCGTGGTCGTCATTTTGCTCATGCAATATTTTTTATTGATGCTGCGACTTCTATCTCCTAGAGGGAGTGGGGGCTATGATGCAAATACTGTTGCAACGATTAATATGATCAAGAAATCCGTTTGCGCAGAAACTCAATAATAGTATCGGCAGGGACATCCTGTTTTTCACTATTTCTACGATTCTTGTATTCCAGTATACCCTTGTCCAGGCCCTTTTCACCGATGACGAGCCGGTGGGGGATGCCGATCAATTCCATATCGGCAAACATCACCCCCGGGCGTTCTTTGCGATCATCCAGCAGCACGTCAAAACCGGCGGCTTGTAATTCGGTATACAGTGTTTCGGCGGCTGCGCGCACGCGTCCGGATTTATGCATGTTCATAGGCAGCAGGGCGATCTGGAAGGGGGCGAGGACATCCGGCCAGATGATGCCGTATTGGTCATGGTTTTGTTCGATGGCGGCGGCGACCACGCGCGAGACGCCGATGCCGTAACAGCCCATGCTGATGATCACGCTCTTGCCGTTTTCATCGAGCACACGGGCGTTGAGAGCTTCACTGTATTTAGTGCCGAGCTGGAAAATGTGGCCGACCTCGATGCCGCGCTTGATCACCAGTTTGCCTTTGCCGTCCGGGCTGGGATCGCCCTCGGCTACCGTGCGAATGTCCACAACCTCGGCGTCAGGCAGATCGCGGCCCCAGTTCACGCCCTTAAGATGCTGGCCGTCAATATTGGCGCCGCAGACAAAGTCGGCGACGACTGCGGCGCTACGATCCACATAGATCGGAATGGACAGGCCGGTGGGACCAATGGAACCCGGTGCGCAGCCGATGATCTTTTTAATGCTGTCCTCATTGGCGAAAGTTAACGGGTTAGCTACCGCTTCGATTTTTTCGGCTTTGATGGGATTGAGTTCATGATCGCCGCGCAGCACCAAGGCGATCAGCGCGTCATCCTCGCCGTTGACGATCAGCGTCTTCAGGCATTTTCCTGCGCTCATGCCCAGGTATTGACTGACCTCCTCAATGCTGTGCTGAGTGGGAGTGTCCACGGTGCTCATTTCTTCACGGGCTATTGGCCGCGTTTTGGTTGGCGCGAGAGCCTCGGCCAGCTCGGTATTGGCGGCGTAGTCACTTTCATCGCTAAAGGCGATGGCGTCCTCGCCGGATTCGGCCAGCACATGAAATTCATGCGAGAGGCTGCCGCCGATGGCGCCGGAGTCCGCGCGCACCGGGCGGTAGTCCAGACCCAGACGATCGAAAATACGGCAATAGGTCTGGTGCATGATCTGGTAGGTGTCATCCAGCGAGGCCTTGTCCAGATGGAAGGAATAGGCGTCTTTCATGATGAATTCGCGTGCGCGCATGATGCCAAAGCGGGGCCGCACCTCATCGCGGAACTTGGTCTGGATCTGATAGAAATTGCCGGGCAGTTGTTTGTAGCTGCGCAGCTCGTGGCGAATAAGATCGGTGATAATCTCCTCATGCGTGGGACCGAGGCAGAAGTCACGCCCGTGCCGGTCCTGCATGCGCAGCAATTCGGGACCGTATTCTTCCCAGCGCCCGGATTCCTGCCATAGTTCAGCCGGTTGCACTGCCGGCATCAGGACTTCCAATGCCCCGGCGCGATTCATTTCCTCGCGCACGATGGCTTCCACCTTGCGCAATACCCGCAGTCCCAGCGGCAGCCAGGTATACAGACCGGCCGCGAGTTTGCGAATCATCCCCGCGCGCAGCATCAACTGGTGGCTGATGATCTCGGCGTCAGCAGGAACTTCTTTCTGGGTGGCGAGCAGGAATCGGGATACGCGCATGGTATGGCTTCTTATAGTGGCTAAAAGAGGGGGATTTTAGCCGTTTGTGTGAGAGGGGTAAAAGGGTTAGTTGATGGGTTTCACTTCGTTCTACCCATCCTACCTTTGAAATTGTGCGTAGGATGGGTAGAACGAAGTGAAACCCATCGCCATAATCAACAGACAAAACTACGCGTAGGATGGGTAGAACGAAGTGAAACCCATCGCCATAATCAACAGACAAAACTACGTGTAGGATGGGTAGAACGAAGTGAAACCCATCACTGCAATCAAAAGGTTCCGTTGTCCCAGCCCCACATGGCGCGTGGGGCATCGACAAACTCGATATAAATGCGGGCAGTGGGAATCGCGAGTTGTTCTTCAATCAGGTTGCAGAGCGCGGCAGACAGCGCGGGCGTCTTGCTTTCGGTCAGGCCGATGCTTTTCAGTTCCAGATAGGCCAGGGGTGCGTTGCTGCCGGCAAACAGCATGGATTGTGGCGGTTCCAGCGCGACCATGACGTAGCTTTCCGGCTTGCCCAGTTCATGAGCCACCCGTTTTGAGGCCTCGGCCAGTAAGCGGGCTGTGGCGGTATCATCAATGGCGATGTTGCTCTGAATTTTCAGGTAGGGCATTTGAGTTCTCTGTGTTATATTCAGCTACAGTAATCGGCCACCTGTTGCTTGGATTGCTCAAGTTTTTTCATGCGTTCTTTATCGCTCAGGCTTTTAATATTGCCATCTTTGTCTTTCCAGCGCCGTTGGACCTGATAAAAGCGCAGGTGATCCTTGGCCAGTTTGCAGTCCTTCTCACGCTCGGCGGCATTTTTTTCCATTTCTTTTTTGACCAGTGCGTTTTCTTTGCGCTTGACTTCGTCCTGCATGATCGATTCTCGGGCAGAACTGGCGGCGTGAGATTCTGAACTGGAGCGGGAGGAGGGCGCGAGGGTCTGGATACGTTCGTATCGGGTGCCGTCGGCAGGCGGGCGTTGTGAATACACGACATGGCCATTACTATCGATCCACTTATAGGTGCTGACGGCGTAGCTACTGCCGGATATGAATAAGCTCAATAGGATGGATGCAAGGATGATGGATATTCTTCGCATGGGAGCTACCTGTTATTGACGCGCGT
>DRJN01000433.1 GCA_011052165.1 Gammaproteobacteria bacterium | reverse complement strand
TTGCAACAGTATTCGCATGTATTTTATCCCCTCACCCCAACCCTCTCCCAGAGGGAGAGGGGGCTATGATGCAAATACTGTTGCAACGATTAATATGTCATTAGCCCGGTGACTTGCCCCGCCTGCAGAATTGCCAACTCACCCACAATTTTGCATCGGCACTGACCATTCATCCGGTATTTGCACGACTCTGTCGGATAGCCACTGAATCCTGACTCCAGATAGCCTATACACTAACGTATGAAATATTCTGACGGATTCACCCTGATCGAGTTGATGGTCACCCTGGCCGTGTTTGGCATTGTGACGGCGCTGGCGTTTCCAGGTTTCAAGCTTTACCAGCAGAACAGCAACCGGGTCACCCAAATTAATGATTTGGTCGCGACTTTCAACCTGGCCCGCAGTGAAGCCGTCAAGCGTAATCTGCCCGTATCTGTTTGCGCCAGTACCGATCAGGCCACCTGCAGTAACGTCAATAACTGGACCACGGGCTGGATCGTATTTGTGGACGACAACCAAAATGGGGTGACTGATGCCACGGATGGGAACGGCGTCTTCGACACGGGTGCGGCAAATGAGAAGACTCTTCTTCAGGCTCACGGCCGCTTGTCCGGCGCCAACCTGGTTTACACCGATATCGCAAACGGCGCGGTGGCCGTCATGTTTAACGGCCGGGGCATGCCGACGGTGTTTAATGCGGCTGCAGCAAAAGCCAACAACGCCACCTTTATGCGCTGTGATGATCGTCGCAAGACCGATGCAAACCCCGATGCCAATGCCCGCGCCGTTATTCTGACCGCATCGGGGCGTACGCGCCTGTCACGGGACAGCGACAAAAACGGCGTCCAGGAAGATGCCACTAATACCAACCTCAAATGTCCGTAGTAATAAATGAACGGCCTTAAAGTGAATGGAATAATGAGTCCTATTGATAACAAAACCGTACAGGGCATGACCCTGATCGAGGTCATGATTGCCCTGGTCATACTCTCGGTTGGCCTGCTGGGACTCGCCGGTCTGCAAATTCATGGCCTGCGCGGTACCTCCAGCTCCAATTCACGGGTACAGGCCGTTTTTATCATCTCGGACATGGCCGAACGCATGCATGCCAACCCTGTAGCGATCAATACAAATTTAAGCTATGCGGCAGTCACGCTAAAAGCTAACGCCTGCGGCTCAGCACCGACCAACTGCGATACGGCCAGTTGTAGCAGCGCCCAGCTTGCCACCTTTGACAAAGTTAACATCTGTCATTCCATGGCCGCCAACCTGTCCCCCGGCGCAATAATGACGATCAGCTGCGATGCCACCGCGCTCTGCGTCCCCAGCCCTGTTCCATCGACACATACCCTGACCCTGACCTGGAATGATGTGCATGACGCCAGCCTCGGAACCGTACCCCCGCAAACTGTCACGCTGAACATACTGCCATAATGAATATGAAACCTTCACAACAACGCGGCCTGACTCTGATTGAACTCATGGTCGCGCTGGTGATCAGCCTGCTGATTCTGGCGGGGCTGTTTACCGTTTACAAGTCTAACCAGCACGCCAACCGGCTCAATGAGGGTCTGACGCGCACCCAGGAAAACGGGCGCTTCGCCGTTGATTTCCTTGGCCGTGATATCCGCCAGGCAGGCTTCCCCGCCAGCGATGCCAACGTGCAGAAATTCCTGTTCTTTGGCAGCCTGAATGATGTCGCTGTCGCCAACAACCCCTACCCCAGTGATGTCCTGGCTCTGCGTCATGGCACAACCGGATTACTCACAGCGGACTGCGCCGGTAATACACCCGGCAATGTCGATACGGCAAATTCATTACCGAATACAAGCTTGAATATATACGACATTCGCGATACCGGTCGCCTCAATAACCGTGGCAAGCCCATTTTCGCTCTTTTCTGCAACGGCGCTGAACTGGTCGAGGGCATTCAAAACATGCAGGTACTGTATGGGGTTGACACTGACTTTACTCGCGACTACATCGCCAACCAGTATGTTACGGCCAGTGCCGTTCCCGATCTTGATGGTGATCAAAAGCCGGACTGGTTCAGAGTGGTCAGCCTGCGCATCGCGCTGCTGGCCAGCAGTGTCGATGAACGCGCATCCGCACCCAGCCCCCGCACCTTCGATCTTTTGGGAACCACGCTGGGTCCTTACACTGATAAGGAAATACGCCGCGTCTACACCACGACCATCCTGATTCGCAATAACATGGCCCCAACCCCGTAAACCAGGCAGACCGCAGACATGACACTATTCGCAACCCACGCTATCACGGGCCACAAAAACCAGAAGGGAATCGTACTCGTCGTCGCCCTATTAATCCTGATAGTGATGACTGTGCTGAGCGTCAGCATGCTCAGTTCCTCGATGCTGGAAGAACGCATGGCCAGCAACCTGCAAAGTCAGAACACGACCTTCCAGGCAGCAGAATCCTGTATTCGCACCACCCTTCAACCCGCCAACGAGGTTTCCCGGCAAAACGCCGCGCTCGCGCTCGACATTAACCCCAATACCATTGTTACCCCGATCAAATGTACGTTTGATAACACGACCATCCCTGCCCAGGTCGATTTCAGTGCCCCCCCACCAGGAGGAATGATATCGGGTTTCACCACAGGGGGAGTAGTCAAAGCCTATCCAATGGCGCTCAGTGGCACATCCAGTCTCGTTTCAGGCACCAGTAGCACGGTTCAGGAAGTGATACAACAAATCGGGCCGCCATAGACAGTCCCTCACCCTTTCTGTCCCCGACATTATCCGGAGAAATACCATGAAAAAAATTATCAGCGCTGTTTTTTATCTGTCTTTGCTTCTGCTTCCGCTGACCGGGCGGGCTGAGCCGGCTGTTGTTGATAAAGCTATTGAAGTGATCAGCCTCAGCATTAATATCGACGATGACCTTAATGGCTACGCCATCGTCAAACACTGTCCTGACTGTGCGGATATTCGATTAAAAATTGACAGTACGACCCAGGTCACCAATCAGGGGAAAAACATCCCTCTTCACCGGCTCAACCATCTCAGAACGAATTCCGCCCTGGTAATTTTTGATCCCAAAACCAGCCATCTAAAACAAATAGTTTGGTAAGGCTGCCGTTTACTTACCCGGTTTATATCATTATTAGCAACATTTCAGTGAGGTGCGTCATGCGTACTACAAGCAAAAAAGCAATTCTGTTTCTGGCTTCGGCTCTTTATCTCATCATGAGTGCCACGCCACTGTACGCAGATGATACCGAAATCTTTACCGGCAAGGCAGCCGGCTCGACTTCCGCCAAACCCAATGTCCTGTTTATCGTGGATACCTCCGGTAGTATGGGTTACAACTATATCGATGTCCCCAATGGTCTCTATAATGCCGCGACCACCTATACAGGTAGCTGCGACCCCAGCCGGTATTACTGGAGCAGTGACGGCACGCCACCGAAATGCAGCTCCTCAAATCAATACCTCAAGGCCAGCTTGTTTAAGTGTGACGATGCCAGCTCCGCACTGGGAACCAGCGGCTCCGGCTATTATATCGGGCGTTTCGCACGTTATCGTACCTCTACATCGGGAGACTACTGGACCAAGCTGGTGGACAATACCAACGAATATGTTGAATGCGCCGCCGACTATGGCGTGCATGGCAATGGCAGCAATACCAGCAACCTCTATCCTGCCGATCAAAATGACGGCGGCCCCTGGAAAGCCAACAATACCAATGCCCTCGACTGGGCCACCGCTGGTGATTCCTATACGATTTACACTGCCAATTATATTAACTATCTCAATACTAATGGTTCTACTGTCAGCCTCAGCCGCCTAACGATCGTCCAGGATGCGCTCAAGAATCTAATCGACAGCTCCTCCGGCATCAATGCCGCCCTGATGCGTTTTGACGCCAGGCAAGGTAACTGTTATTGGTGGGGGTGCCAATCTATCAGTAAAGGCGGCAGTTTTGCCCAGGCCATGCAGGATATCAACAGCTCCACCCGCGCCGGGTTCAAAAGCAGCATTGACAACCTGACCTCCTATGGTCTCACGCCGCTGGCCGAGACTCTCTATGAGGCCATGCTCTACTATCGGGGTGAACATGTTGATTTTGGTAAAAATGCCGTTCCCACCAATGTGAGCAGCGTTCTTGATCCCAAGGACACCAGTCGTTACAAGAGTCCGATCAAGTTTCAATGCTCAAAAAATTTCGTCGTCCTGCTAACCGATGGCGACCCGGTGGGTGATAGTGATGCCGATAAGCTAATCAATCATGGCAACACAGGAGCACCGTTCAATGATCAGTTCCCCGGTCTCGCTCCCAGCGCCAAGACCAACATTTGTGGTTATTCTGCCGACGACTGTCTTGCCGATCTGGCCGGATATATGTACAACAATGACCAATCAGCATTACCGGAGAAGCAAAACATCATCACCTATACCATCGGCTTTGCATCAGGGATTAGTAAGTCTGGTCAGGCACTTCTCATAAACACAGCAAAAGAAGGCGGTAGCACGGGGGGCAATGTCGATAAGAACCAGAACGTTGGCTACTATACCGCTAATTCTTCTAACGATCTGGCCAAGGTCTTTACTTCAATCATTACGGATATCAGCAAAATCAGTACGACTTTCGTGTCCCCTGCGGTATCGGTCAATGCCTTTAATCGCCTGACTAACCGGAACGACCTGTATTTTGCCCTGTTTCGCCCGACGATAAACTACCGCTGGCCGGGCAACCT
>DRJN01000432.1 GCA_011052165.1 Gammaproteobacteria bacterium | reverse complement strand
TGAACAGCCCAACAAAATGGTCTGTCAGGGCGATAAAGTCGTAGCCCTCGGCCTGATAGCGACGACAGACCTCTTGGGGATCCAGCATGCCGTCCGAGCATGTGGAATGTGTGTGTAGATTGCCGCGATGGAATTTTCCGGGTGAGGTAAAAAACTTGGTAGGCATGGCGCTGGCTTTCGTTTGGTTTGTTTGTTTGTGGTCAGCTCAGGTTGGTTAAAAAGACACCTCATCGGGTGGAGGGCTGAGCCAGTCAATATCTTAAGTATCTAGCTAATCTATCGGTGCGAAAAAGGCCTTATCCCGATTGGTTACTTCCGCCCATAGCCGATCACCATAGGAAAAATGCCACCATTCATCAGGATAATTTATCATTCCAACGGCATGCATTGCCGTGACAAGCATGTCGCGATTTTTTCGAATTCCAGGTGAGACAGGCCAATGGGTTGGCGCGACCCCTGTGAGCCCTTTCATAGGTCCGCCAAAATCCAATTCTGTACGATCCGTGCGGGCCAATTTCAGGTCAACTGCCGCACCTGCTTGATGGCCGCTGCCAAAACTGTCGGGGGGAGAAACCCAGCGCGAGGCTTCAGTATAGATCTGCGATTCGCTCCAATCGGGATTGTTCCGGGTAATGTTGGCAAAAACCGGGTTCCACAACTCCCACTGACGCGCCCGTGAACGGAATGCTTCAAATACCATCAGGCACAACCCGTCGGGCAAAGCTTCAGAACACGCGACGACCTTATCGCGGATAACGCGTCTTATACGCCAATCATCAGTTTCCAATGGATTGAGGAACAAACGATCCGTCTCGGCGAATGTCACCATGTCAACGGGGTTTTCGCCCTCGGTCACTTTGATCATATTGTATGATCCTTCGGTCTGCGTGTCACAAACAATATGGCTTAGAGTATCTGGCTCAGGAACAGTTTTGTGCGTTCGTGCTGCGGATTGTCAAAAAACACTGTTGGCTCATTCTGTTCAACGATGTCGCCTTCATCCATGAAAATCACCTGATCGGCAACAGTTTTGGCAAAACCCATCTCGTGGGTCACGACAACCATCGTCATGCCCGTGTTCGCCAACTCGACCATCACGTCGAGCACCTCCTTGATCATCTCGGGGTCCAGTGCTGAGGTCGGTTCATCAAACAACATAATCTTGGGATTCATACAAAGCGAACGCGCAATCGCCACCCTTTGTTGCTCTCCGCCTGACAGTTGACCGGGGTATTTTTTGGCCTGTTCGGGAATTTTGACACGCTCCAGATACGTCATCGCGGTGTCAATGGCATCGACCCTGTTCATCTTGCGCACCCAGATCGGGCCGAGGGTCAGGTTTTCTAGAATGGTCATATGTGGAAACAGGTTGAAATTCTGGAACACCATCCCGACTTCAGTGCGGATGTGATCAAGGTTTTTCAGGTTTTTGCCCAGCAGAATGCCATCGACGATGATTTCGCCCTCTTGATGTTCCTCAAGTGCATTAATGCAACGGATCATGGTGGATTTGCCCGACCCGGATGGGCCACAAATCACGATCCTTTCGCCTTTATGAACCGTCAAATTGATGTCCTTCAGAACATGGAATTGCCCATACCATTTGTTCATCTGCTTGATTGCGATCATCACTTCGCTGGAAGCGGCCGAGGCCAACTGGCTCTTTGGGGGGTTGTTACTCATGATATTTCCCCTTCAATGCACGTCAATGGGTGCGGCCAGCCGATAGTTTCACTTCGAGATGCCGGCTGTATTTGGACATTGAGGCGCACATGATGAAAAACAGGATTGCGCCAAAGATCAGCGGCTCTTTGTGCAAGCCCAGCCATGGCGTATCCTTGCTGATCGAGCGCAACATGCCGAGAATGTCGAACAGCCCGATGATCGACACCAGTGTGGTATCCTTCAGCAGGCCGATAAAACTGCCAACGATATTCGGAATCATGTATTTGAGTGCCTGCGGCATGATGACCAGCCTCATGGTGCGCCAATAGCCAAGACCGATCGTGTGTGCTCCTTCATACTGCCCTTTGGGTATGGCCTGAAGCCCGGCACGCACCGTTTCCGCCATGTAGCAGGCGTTAAACAGAACCACGGCGATGATAACCTGCACCAGTTTGTTCAATACAAACCCTTCGGGCATGAACAACGGAAACATGGTGGTGGCCATGAACAGCACGGTGATAAGGGGTACCGAGCGGAAAACCTCGATGAACCCGATACTGAGAACGCGCACGATTACCAGTTTACTGCGCCGCCCCAGTGCCAAAATTATGCCACCGGGCAGTGCCGAGGCAATGCCAACACCCGAAATAACCAGCGTCAGAAATAACCCGCCCCATTTGGTCCAAACGATCGGCTGAAGGGTCTGGCCCATCTGCCAGAAAAATGCCACACCAAAAACAATACCCGCGAGTAACAACAGAATATTACGTTGGGTTTTATCCGATGCGTTTTCCTGCCCGAGCGCCTTGATCAGGAATGAATTCAAGCCCTGTGACCTGAACAGCCCGGCAAGCAGGTTTGCCATATTAAGCGCAAAAGCGGTCATCGCCCCCGCGACCATGATCTGCATGAAAAAGCCCTTGTCGCCGCCCGAGAAGAGGTAGCTGGCAAGGAAAGGGTAAAAAACCACCGTAGTCGTGGCCACAAGGACTTTGCCTTTCACACGGCTCATCCAGAGCGGTGCCATCCACAGAACAAGCAACAGCCCGCCAAAATTTATCCGCCAGATTTCTTCACGCGGATAGCGCCCGTAAAAGATATTATTCGTCCAGTGGATCACCCCGGCCCAGCACGCACCGGTCAGGCTGTTGTCATAACATTCGCGCCGGTTATCGGCGACAAATGTTGCATCCAGCACGCCCCAGGAGAAAACACCACTCACCGTCAGATAAATAATATAAAGCATCACGAATGTGAGCAGCGTATTGAAGGCAGAGCTGAACAGATGTTTGTGCAGCCAGCCAATCACCGAGCTTTCCGATATCGGGGCCGAGCGCTCGGGTGTTTTTTCCGCTTTGATCATTGCCATGACCTAGCGCTCCACAAGTTGGACACGTTTGTTGTAAATATTCAGAAAGAATGAAATCGTCAGACTGACAACCATATAAAACCCCATGGTCATTCCGACCATCTCCACCGCATATCCAGCCTGATTGAGCGCGGTTTGCATGAATAGCGACACAATGTCGGCATAGCCGATCGCAATCGCCAATGACGAATTTTTGACGACATTCATCCAGTTGCTGATCAGGGGCGGCACGATGGCCGGCATGGCCTGCGGGATCACCACCATGGACATCACCCGCCCCGGGCTCAGGCCGATTGAAAGCGCGGCCTCGCTCTGCCCCTTGCTGACCGAAAGAATGCCTGCCCGCACGGCCTCGGTAATATGGGCTGCGTGATAAATACTGAGGGATATGAGGAGCGCAAGAAAGGCCGGCGGCAAGCTCGTGCCACCAACGAAATTGAACCCGGAAAGCTTGGGCATATCCCATGCCAGCGGCGTACCCGTCGCAAGAAATACGGCAAGGGGCAGTAAAATAATGGCTGCCAATGAGGGTAACAGCGTATTGATTTGCCTCCCGGTTTCATTCTGGACCTTGCGGGCATGACGACGAAAAAGGACCGCGCCGATGATTGCCAGCACCAGGGCAGCGGGGGTCAACCAAAACAAGTCACCCGGAAGCGGTGTTGATATATATAGGCCGCGATTGTTCAGCGTCATCCACCCAGACCCAAACGACAGGTCAAGGGAATTTCTGACCACAGGCAGAACGCTGAAAACGCCCATGTACCAGAATATAATCTGAATAAGCAGTGGCACATTGCGGAAAATTTCCACATAGGCCAGCGCCACCTTGGCCACCAGCCAGTTCGAGGAAAGCCGCATCACGCCGATGAAAAAACCAAGTATCGTGCTGACGATTATCGCCAGAAATGAAACCAGCAGCGTGTTGAGGACGCCGATGGCAAATATACGCCCGTAGGTTCCAATGCCGGGCGTATAGTCAATCAGTTTGAAATCAGTATCAAAGCCGGCTGAAACATTCCAGAATCCAAAGCCTGTATTCATGCCGCGGGCTGAAAGGTTATGGGCGGTGTTGCTGGCCAGATACCAGACCATCCATCCTATAATGCCCGCAGTAAGAAGCTGGTAAAGAACGGAGCGCACCCGCTGGTCCTGGAAAAAGTTGAATTTCTCCTTTGGGGCCCCTCGTTTCGTGGCTTTGGCTTCATTCGTCACGTTGGTTTCCCGCTGCCGGTGTTTTCGCCGAATGTGATCCCCGGCTGGAAACGATGGCGCCGTACAAATCGTCCGGCGCCACAGATCGTCAATGTTCAGCGCATAGGCGGCGAATACATCATCCCACCATGCGTCCACAGCGCATTCAGGCTGCCTTTGCGCGGAATTCCGATCCCCTGCGGGCCGTTCCCCATGTATTTTTCATAGATCTCACCGTAGTTGCCGACCTCTTTGATGATATTGTAAGCCCAGTCCTTATCCAGCCCCAGACCCTCGTTCAGGTTACCTTCAACCCCCAGCATCCGCCGCACGTTCGGGTCTGTCGCATTGGCGCGCATGTCGTCAACATTGGCTTGGGTGATGCCAAGTTCTTCAGCGTTGATCATGGCGAAAACGGTCCAGCGCACGATGTCCTCCCATTGGTTGTCACCCTGACGAACCGCTGGAGCGAGTGGTTCTTTGGAAATCGTCTCGGGCAGGATGATATAATTCGACGGAACCGGAAATGCTTGAAGGTTGCCGGCCAATGACGATTTGTCGGTTGTTGTCGCGTCACACCCGCCTTTCAGAAAGGTGTCGTCGCGCACGTTGTAATCTCCAAACGTCACAGCCTTGATATTCAAGTGATTTTTCCGGCTGAAGTCCGCCAGGTTCAGTTCGGTCGTCGTCCCGGTGGTTACGCACACACGGGCGCCTTTCAGCTGCAACGCACTGGTGATGCCGCTGTCTTTGCGAACGGTAAAGCCTTGGCCGTCGTAAAAGTTGGGTGTTACAAAATCCAGCCCAAGCTGGGTATCACGGGTCAAGGTCCAGGTGGCGGTTCGTGATAACAGATCGGACTCACCATTCGCCAAGGCGGTAAAACGCGCCTGAGAACTAACAGACTGGATTTCCAGTTTGGATTTGTCGCCAAAAATTGCGGCGGCAACTCCCTGACAAACCGATACGTCCAGACCATACCAGTTCCCATTGGCATCAAGATTGTAAAAGCCGGGGGATGGCGGGCCGACCTGGCATCGCAAGTTTCCGCGCGCCTTGACGATATTCAGTGTGCTTTCAGCAGACGCCGCCGTTGCGCCCAGAGTCACTGCGGCTGACAATGCGGCAAGCACTGCAATATGTTTTTTCAATTTCATTGGTATTCCCCCGTTGGTTGTTGTAAGTGTTGTAAGTGTTGTAAGTGTTAAGGAGGATAAAAGCTCTTTTCCCTAAAGTCCACAATTATTGAACGGTCGATTAGTTTATTTTTCGCGCTGAACGCTGCGAAATCTTGCCTTGTGCGCCGCTGTTGCTTGAATATTTCCCCGCTTTAGGTCCATTTCCGACTCATCCTTATCCTGAGGCCAGCAGATACCCCGCCGCTACCATTTGGGTAACAGCAGCTATTGTTGTCGCTAAAAATACACACAAATACAACGAAATTCAACTTCATTATCACAATTAGACGAGGGCTCAGTGAGAAAACCTTTTTGTCTCTCGCAGAGGCGCAGAGAGCTTAGCGCGCAGCGCCCGCCTACCCCGGGCACGCTACCGCCATTCGGGTGATTTGGACGCCGTAATGGGGGACGCCGGCACAATGTCACTATTTGAGAGTTTCGAAAGTCCGACAAGTGAGCGTATTCACGATAATTGATGAAGGCCTTTTCAAGCTAAATGAGGGAACTGGACGCAACAATACGATAAATTGTGAGGATTGCAGCGTGATCACCAGTTTCCCTGCCGGTTAACCCCGCCCCAACAAGATTGACCCCGATCCGATCAGAGAGGTAATTCGTCGTTGAACTCATCCATCACATCAAACGGTGTTGATGCTCTGGAAGCATAATACTGCCGTAACTGGTTGCCGTAGTGATCTTCGAATGCGTTGCTCAGCTCATACAAGAAGTCCAACACTTCACTGGCGGTTTCATCGCTGAGCTGTGGTGGGTCAATAAACATTAGTTGTAGTGGATTCATTGAGTTTTCTCCAGGATTTGATCAAGCTCGTTTGCGGGTGTGGGTCGTTGGGGTACTAAAGACTTCCAGGTACAGTTTTTCATCCAGTTGGGTGAGTTCCTGTTGTGCTGCTGAGGCCAGTAACTCTGCCGCCATACGGGTTAACGCCCGGTAGTTGCCCGCCGCATGATCGCACAGTGTCTGCATCAGTGCGTCCGTCATCAGGGAGGCATGGCCCGCAGTGAGCAGCAGATGTTTCAAACAGGCCATTAGGACCTCTCGATCGGCATATTCCATGAGCAATCGAATCCGGATCCGGCTATCCAGTGGCAACAGTTCATCGCGGTGCAGTTTGCTGGTCAAACGATGATCCCCTGCCAGTACCACGGACAGGAGGGTGTGGGAATCGAACCGGGTACTGCTGAGTAGACGCAGCTCATTGAGTACAGAGGGTGGCATCTCCTGGGCTTCGTCAATCAGCAAGACCGGTCGCAGTAATGTCCCTTCCAGATGAGACTGCCAGCGTTCCCGCAGCACTTTGCAGCCACCCCATCGATTATGGGGTCGAAGGGCTACACCAAACAGATCCCCCATTTCCGTAGTGTAACTGGATACTCCAGCCCGGGTGTGCCTGATACTGGACCTGCAGGGTTTGGATCAAGGTCGCACAGAGTCGGCGTGTCTGGC
>DRJN01000431.1 GCA_011052165.1 Gammaproteobacteria bacterium | reverse complement strand
TGAAGGGGTTTGCACTTGCTAGTAGACCAGCAGACCGGAGACTAGCATTGCTTGCACTCCGCTTAAGCCCGATTTCCAAACGACCCCCTTCTGCGCCCAGGCTCGTATTCGCCCGTCCCAGAATCGTACCGCCGGGAATAATACCCTCGGCCGCCACCAGGCTGACCTTACCGGCGCTGGAGGCGCGCGGCGTTTTCTGCAGGCGCTCACCCGGCCCCTGGTACGTGGTATCCGGCTGGTCCAGCACCGCCGAAGCGCCGGACACATCGATCAGGGCCGTCTTGTCCATCACAATAAAGCCGCGTATCGCTTTAAGTGTTACGTCACCCCCATCGAGCAAACGCCCCTGGCGAAGGCCGGGAATCACGTTGCTGGTGGGCACAAAAACACCGGCGGTCGAGAGTACGCTGCCGGGTCCCAGCCAGATCCCCTGCGCGGGGATATAACCCGGCTCGGTGCCTTCAGGACCCGTAATATTCAGCGAGATCTGTCCTGCCGGGGCCTGTATCACGCCATTCATATAAAGACTGCTGCTGGAACTAAAACTGACTTTGGCGCCCACATCGGTCTGGATGCGGGTGCCCGCCTGCATGAAAATAGCCTTTGTCTGTTGCAGGTTACTGCGCGGGGATGGATCTTTATAGCTAAAACTCAGATCAACCGGTTTTCGAATTTCATCGGCCAGGCGCTGGCGCGTCGATACTGAAGAAACGTCACTGGCCGAAGCCGTCGAAACCACATCCAGGCTATTCAATACCAGGTTTTCCTGCGAGGGCTGGAGCAAGACACCGCTTTCAAAGGTGATGCCGTTGAGGGTGGAACTGAACTTGTAGGTGGAAAAACCGCTTTGCCTGACAAAATCCTCCGGGATATAAACCGGGCCAGGAACGGAAGGATCGCTCCCCCCGTTGCCCGGGATCACTGGTACAAAACGAAATTCGGGGGCGCCCAGGCTGAGCGTGCCACTGTTGGCAAAGGAAAATCCTTCAAAACGGCCATCGAGGATCAACGTGCCATAATTATTAGAATCTGTAGATGCCGCCAGAGAAACATCCCCGCCCCGGCCTGTTTTCAGCTTCCCCTGGTCAGTCAGCCAGGCGCCGCCGTTGGTGCGAATGAGCGAGCCTTTGTTCATGATGACGCTGGCCAGTTTCGAGCTTATATTAACGTTGCCCGCATCGATAAAGACGCCCTCAAAATCCGGCACCGGTTTGGCGGCCAGACTGTCATTCACCCAGCGGCCACTGGTATCGATCAGCGCATTTTTGCCCAGCACCACGTTCTGGCCTTTATGGATCGTTTTCAGGCTGACATTGGTGCCGTGGCCGATTATCTTACCGTTCAGATCGATGCTGTTCAACTTGCTGGTGAGGGAAAAATCGCCGCCATCCGACAGGGTCATGTCCAGATTTTTCGGCAGAACAATACGACCATTGGTGGTATAGGTGACGTTCTGCAGGCCGTTTCGCCTAAAGGCATCCGCATCGATAATCAGGGGTGGGGGAGCGGCCGGTTTACCGCCCTTGCCCTGAGCCGGTTTCAACATGTCCAGATCCGGGCTGTTCAGATCCTTGTTATTCTGGAACACCAGGGTCTGATACTTCCCGCCGAGATAGGCAAGATTGACGTTCAGGGTGCCGCCGGCAGCACGCTGAGAGGCCAGGCGCTGGTGTCGTCCATTGACGGTTTTAGCGATAATATCGCCATTCAGCAGCATCTTGTCACTGTTAGCCTTGATAGTAAACGTGCCGGCCTTCTGGCCCTCGGTATAAGCCGACTCAAAACGTCCCCGGTTAAACGGGCCGGATACTTTCCGGGTGATGGTCACGCCCCATTTTTTATATTCCTTGGTAATCACACCCAGAATACCGGTATAGCGGAGATCCGGGCCGGCTTTGCTGATGTCATATATTTTGCCATGCTCTCCCAACAACTGGGTGGTGTTGATATATCCGGCCTTGAAATGAATCGCCCCGCCCGAGATATTGACTTCTGAACCTTTTTTCAGCACCACCGCGCCCTGGGAAGAAAACGTGACCGTACCCCCTTTTACGCTACGCTCGGCCACTGTCGTTTTAATGCCATCCAGCGCCGGTTGAATATTTGCCAGCGGCGTGCCGTCACGAATATCGACGCTGATTTTCTTGCCATAGAGAAAGCTGTTTTTATTTCTCTGCACCGGCGCATCGGCGAGCGCATTGGCCCGCAACTCCACCTGGATGACATTACTTTCCATTGTTTTTCCGACCGAACGGAGTCCGGCCACGTCCACCAGGCTGCCCGGGTCCATGATGATCGCACTGTCATTTCTCGTCCCGGTGGGGCCGGGTATGTGAGGTGTTTCTGTCGCCGTCACATCCACCTCTCCGGAGGGGGCGATCACTGCCGAACCGGACTCAAAGTGCACGATTTTCCCCACCATCTTAATCAATGAGGGCTGCGTTGTAGTGCCTGCCATCGCCGTTTTATCTTTTATTTCCGGCAATACCTGGGTGACACTGCCATCGGCCAGGGTCACTTTCGCCTGCGTACCCAGACCATCATCCTGCTCGCTTGCACGTATTGTGGTACTGGCAGGCAGAAGCGCTATGCTGTTTGTCACTCCT
>DRJN01000430.1 GCA_011052165.1 Gammaproteobacteria bacterium | reverse complement strand
CTAACGCCATACATGGCGGACAAGAAAATTGAAAACTTACCCACTGCATTCGCTGCCATTGCCACTGATCTCTCCACCGGAGCACAGGTCGTCATTCGCAAAGGCAATCTACTCGATGCCGTGCGTGCCAGCATTTCCTATCCGGGTCTGCTTACTCCCTTCCAGAAAGATGGCCGAACGCTGATTGATGGCGGAATGGTCAATCCCGTACCCTTTGATTCCGCAAGGACGCTCTTTGGTGGTCCGGTTCTTGCGGTACAGGTCCACCCGAGTGTTGAGATGCATGCCGCACACCGTGAGAAAGAAGCGCCGGAATGGGATAAGAGGCTGAAAGAGTTGTTGGTTGATGTCTGGCCGAACATGCCGCAACATCTTAGCGAATGGTTCCAGGGGTTCAGACGAAAGCACCATTTCCCGTTCCATAAGGAAAGCAGTCTCGGCGTCAGTTCGGTTATGAACCAGTCCCAATTGATTGTCCAGGACATAATCATGCGCCTGCGCATGCACATTTTGCCGCCCGACTTGCTATTAAAACCTGATATCAGCGAAATTGGCTCGCTGGAATTCTATCGGGCTGAAGACGCCATCACTGCGGGCAAAGTGGCAGCGGAGGCCCAATTGGAAACTATTCTTCAACTCCATTCGACGTTCATTTAGCTAGCGGAATCCGGCACAACTGAAAAATGCCCGATAGATGCGGCTGGCCACCTATGCATCTACGGCAACGGCAATCACGTTGATTGTCATCAGGCTCTCTCACAAAAAGCCTAATCAAATTGCTTTGAATCAATCGCTAACTGATTTAGTATTGGCGGCCCCTATGGGTTGTGGTGGAGCTGCTGCTGTGCATAAAAATGATATTGGTGGACGGCAGGGGGGATTCACGATAGTAGGGATCCTCCGGCACCAAGTCAGTGAACATAACCTTTCAATAAAACATATAATTGTGGAGCAGCACTAATGCACAAAACCGTTATTGCTAACTGGCCTGACCTGGAAATATTGAAACCCGCCTACGCCCTTGTCGCGGATGTCGATCTCGTCGTGATTCGTTTAGAGGAAGAAAACGAGGTCTCAGTACTCTATGGCCGTTGCGCTCACCGCGGTGCCCTGATGGCGGACGGACATATCGAAGGAGGGAATCTAGTTTGCGGTGTGCACAACTGGGACTACTGCTACAAATCGGGGGTGAGTTCCTACAATTCTTCGGAACGGTTGCAGCGTTTCAATGCCTGGGTGGAGGACGGCAAGGTCTGGGTCGATGAAGATGAGATCGAGGCCTGGGCCGTGGACAACCCCCAACCCTATGATCGAGACGCCTACCAGGGTTTGTACAAGGACATCCACGGTGGACCGGAAGAGCCGCACACCCAGTACATCCAGCACCTGGCGGAACATGGCCTGTCGAAGGTGGGGCACCATGGGCGGGTTAGCGCGATGGGCGTTCCGCGGGATGAGTTACCCAGGTGGGAGCAGATTCAGCTAGTGACGGCCCAGCTACACAAAGTCCCCCTGCTGGATGAGGATGCTGTTGGTACCGAGGTCATTATCGGGCCCAACGCCGCCAGGCCATTGTTGCTGGAGCGCCCGTTGTTTGTTTCGGACATGAGCTTTGGTGCCTTGTCCGAGGAGGCCAAGGTATCGCTCGCGATGGGTGCCGAGCTGGCGGGAACTGGCATCTGTTCTGGCGAGGGCGGTATGTTGCCGGAAGAGCAGGGTGCTAACTCACGCTATCTGTACGAACTGGCATCAGCCCGTTTCGGCTACTCCATGGACAGGATTAAGAAGTGCCAGGCCTTTCATTTTAAATGTGGTCAGGGCGCCAAGACGGGTACTGGTGGCCACCTGCCTGGTAACAAGGTAAAAGGCAAGATTGCCAGGGTGCGTGGGCTTGACGAAGGTGAAGCCGCTATTTCGCCGCCCCGCTTCCCGGACTGGGACAATATAGATGAGTATCGGCGCTTTGCTGATGAGGTGCGCGAAGCGACAGGCGGTATTCCCATCGGCGTCAAACTTTCCGCCCAGCACATTGAACGGGATATCGAGGCCGCCCTGCAGATCGGTGTGGACTACATCATTCTGGACGGTCGTGGTGGTGGTACTGGCGCCGCGCCGTTGATCTTCCGCGACAACATCTCGGTGCCCACTATCCCGGCCCTGGCGCGCGCGCGCCGCTACCTGGACAAAAAGGGCCGCGACGATGTGACGCTGGTGATCACCGGTGGACTTCGTTTGCCGGCTGATTTTATCAAAGCCATGGCATTGGGTGCCGACGCCATCGCGGTTTCCAACTCGGCGATCCAGGCAATCGGTTGCCTGGGTATGCGGGCCTGCCACACCAACAACTGCCCGGTAGGTATCGCCACCCAGAAGCCCCATCTGCGCCAGCGCCTGAAGATCGAAAAAGGCGCAGAGCAACTAAACAATTTCTTCCGCGCTTCTACCGAACTGATGCAGGTGATGGCCCGGGCCTGCGGTCATGATCATCTGAATAAGTTCTGTATCGATGATCTGACTGCCTGGGATCGCGAGATGACCCACCTGACGGGCATTGCCTACGGTGGGCTGTCCCTGGACTGACACTAATCGGTGCATGCCAGAGGTATCGGAACGCCGCTGTAGTCATTCTACAGTAAGTTTCGATAACGATGTCTGTGGGTGAAGCACAGCTAGGCCCAAAGGAAGGACCCGGGTAACATTAATGTTTGATAATAAAAAAGGAGTAAACCCATGCAACAGCTACCCACTCTGAGTCTCACTGACTGGAATCCGACTCGGGATACGCT
>DRJN01000429.1 GCA_011052165.1 Gammaproteobacteria bacterium | reverse complement strand
TCCCGGCCTGCTGGGCTTCGCCCACCGGGAAAACATTGATCTCACCATCGTCGGTCCCGAAATGCCCCTGGTGGCGGGTGTGGTCGATGCCTTTAATGAGGCAGGCCTGCCTTGCTTTGGCCCCACCAAAGACGCCGCGCAACTGGAAGGCTCCAAGGCATTTACCAAGGATTTTCTCGCCCGCCACAACATCCCTACCGCCGCTTATGGCAATTTTACCGAAATAGAACCGGCTATTGCCTATATCAAGGAACAAGGCGCACCTATCGTGGTTAAAGCCGATGGGCTGGCTGCGGGCAAAGGGGTGATTCTGGCACAAACCGAAGACCAGGCTATGGCGGCGGTCAAGGACATGCTGGCCGGTAACGCCTTCGGCCATGCCGGTCACCGTGTCGTTATCGAGGAATTTCTTCGCGGCGAAGAAGCCAGTTTCATCGTGATGGTCGATGGCGAACACATCCTGCCCATGGCCACGTCCCAGGATCACAAGGCCCGGGACGAGGGTGACAAGGGTCCCAACACGGGGGGCATGGGTGCCTACTCCCCCGCACCCGTGGTAACAAAAACAATCCATGATCGCATCATGAAGAACATCATTGAACCCACCGTAAAAGGCATGGCCGCCGAAGGCTATCCTTTTACCGGCTTTCTCTATGCCGGGATCATGATTGATGCCGATGGCAGCCCAAAAGTGCTGGAATACAACGTGCGTTTTGGCGATCCGGAAACCCAGCCCATCATGATGCGCCTGAAGTCTGATCTAGCCGCGCTGTGTCAGGCGGCACTGGCCGGCCGTTTGCACGAAATGCAGATCGAATGGGATGAACGCACCGCGCTGGGCGTGGTGCTGGCCGCCGGCGGGTATCCGGGCGCCTATCATAAAGGTGATGTGATTACGGGCTTGCCTGCTATCCACTGCGGGACAAACAACAAGGTTTTCCACGCGGGTACAGCAGAAAAGGACGGGCAGATTATTACCAACGGCGGCCGGGTGTTATGCGCCGTGGGTCTGGGTGCGACGGTCAGCGAGGCACAGAAGCAAGCCTATGATCTGGCCGATCAAATTTACTGGGATCATATCTTTTGCCGCCGCGATATTGGCCACCGCGCCGTCACCCGTAAACATAAATGAGCTGATATGCACATAAGTAACACTAATCACTGCTGCCTGAACAGCCAATTTTAGAAGCACGCAATCTGAATTTCCGATAAAATATCGGGATTGTGGCGTATGACCCTATGGTTGCCGTAAGCGGGTCTCACCGAAACCAGAACCCAGCGCCAACAACAGAATTTTATGAAAAATCAACGATACGCATTTTTCAGAATTTGATTTATTTTTAGAATTATTGGCTTATAGCATTTAAGGAGTCCCCATGTCTGAAAAACATCCTGTGATTGCGGTCACCGGCTCATCTGGCGCTGGCACCACCACGGTCAAAAATGCCTTCGAACATATTTTCTTTCGCGAACAGATCAACCCGTTGATCATTGAAGGCGACAGCTACCACCGTCATGACCGTGCACAAATGAAAGTAGCGATTGACCAGTTTGCCAAAGACGGCAAGCAGCTCAGCCATTTCGGCCCCGAAGCCAACCACTTCGATCTGCTCGCCGAGACCTTCAATACCTATGGTAAAACCGGCCGCTGCAAACGCCGTTATTATCTGCACAGTGAAGAAGAAGCCGCCCCTTACCATCAGAAACCCGGTGAATTCACAGAATGGGAAGAAGTTGAATATGACACTGACGTGCTATTCTATGAAGGCCTGCATGGCGGAGTCGTTGACGGTAAGGTGGATGTGTCTGCCCAAACCGATTTGCTGGTAGGGGTTGTGCCGATCGTGAACCTGGAATGGATCCAGAAAATCCACCGGGATAATTCCCAGCGCGGCTATTCTGCAGAAGCTATTGTCGATACCATCCTGCGACGCATGGATGACTACGTCCATTATATCACGCCTCAGTTCTCCTGCACGGACATTAATTTTCAGCGTGTCCCCACGGTAGATACGTCCAACCCCTTTATTGCCCGCGATATTCCAACCCCGGATGAAAGCTTCATCGTCATTCGTTTTCGCCATCCCAACAAGGGGGTGGACTTTCCTTATCTGCTGAACATGATCCCGAATTCTTTCATGTCACGCCGCAATACCCTCGTGGTGCCCGGTGGAAAAATGGGCTTTGCGATGGAATTGATCCTGAGTCCACGCATTCATGAACTCATTCAGGCCAAGCGCAAGGCCTGATCAACAACTAGCCATTCTGATATCAGAATGGCCATTTACCCTCTTCATTCATGGTTTGATAAGCCAACCCTGAGTAAGATAAAAGGGGCATCCCGAGCGGAAAAATTAATCAGAGGTCCCTTAGCCTATGACTCATTCAGCCCTGTTCAAACTTGGCCACAGCAACAAGGCGAGCTGGCAGGACGCGATTGAAGACTGTCTGCAACAAACGGGAGACAGCGCTGATTTCAATCTTGTCTTTCTGTACGTCACGGATGCTCACGCCAAAGATCTTGGGAAAATCCTGCGCAATTTGAAACTGAAAACCGGCATCCCCCATTGGGTCGGCAGCGTTGGCACCGCCATCAACTGCACCAATATGGAATATTACGATCAGCCCGCTATAGTCATGATGATGGCCCGCTTTCCCGAGAACAGCTTCAGTCTTTTCAATCACACCGAGGATAGCCATCATCTTTCTGACGCTATGGCTGATGATTTTATGGCCGGACTGCGCATTGCTCTAGTGCATGGCGATCCCCGCAATGGCCGGATCCCTCAAATGCTGGAGCAGTTGCCAGACCAGTTGGGGAATGGTTATCTGATCGGCGGCATCACCTCATCCGAAAATCAGTTCTTCTTCCAGATTGCCGATGGCATCACTGAGGGCCAGCTTTCCGGCGTGGTCTTCAACGACGATATCCCCATCATTAGCGGACTGAGCCAGGCTTGCACTCCCATAGGTCAGACACATATGCTCACCGATTGTGATAACCACATGGCCATCAGTATCGACAACCGTCCGGCACTGGATGTCTTTAAGGAAGAAATCGGTGACGTGTTGGCCCGCGACGTTAATCGCGCCGCCGGTTATATTTTTGCCGCCTTCCCTGTGCGCGGGAGCGACACCGCAGACTACATAGTACGCAATATTATTGGCATCGACCCTCAAAACAATATGCTCGCTATCGGTGATCAGATGAAACCGCAAACGCCCATTATGTTCTGCCGCCGTGATGGCCGCGCGGCTGCCCGCGACATGCGGCGCATGCTGGATGACATGAAAAAACGAACAGGCGATGCTATACCGCGTGGTGGAATTTATATTTCGTGCATGGGACGCGGCCGCCACTTGTTCGGCGAGGAGGCCCGTGAAATGAAAATGATCAGCGAGGTCTTTGGCGAGATTCCCATCGTCGGCTTCTACTCCAATGGCGAGATCGCCGGACAACGATTGTATAGTTATACTGGCGTACTCATCTTATTTCTATAATCAGAAGCCTGTCGGACTCCTGGCGCACCTGAAGCGTTAACTGTTCGCGCGACCCTCTCCGATTCTCACCCAATCACCCTGAAGGCCTTAAGAATACGCTAGAGAAGGATTGAAATAAGGCAGCTAAATGCTAAAGTTTAAGAATAGTTGACCGCTAAACACCTGTGAAAAGTACTTCTATTTGGCGTTTAAAGGAAAAATAGCATAGCATACGTCAAGCAAGCAATTTACAATAACGAGCAACCTGGACTTGCCGCACGCATACTGACAAGCGTGAAGGATTCGTTGTTAGCGTATTGTTCCAGGTCGCAGAAAACGGACCTTATGACCATGAGCTCACATAAAGTTTTTCGAACCGTACTCGATTATCTGGCCATCAAAACTCAACTTGGCGATCGGCTGACAGCAGATAATAATTACGCCGAAGCCGTGTTATTGAAAGATGATCAGGGCTTTGTTGT
This sequence comes from Gammaproteobacteria bacterium, assembly GCA_011052165.1. Taxonomy (GTDB): domain Bacteria; phylum Pseudomonadota; class Gammaproteobacteria; order UBA6429; family Thiohalophilaceae; genus JAADGZ01. The sequence goes on along the minus strand of DRJN01000429.1, from coordinate 1,490 downwards.
TGCCATCTTCCCGGCCCCTCACAAACTGGAACTGTCTGCATTGAGAACCGTCCTGCATCGGGACGAACTCCATTTTCTCAGCCACGGGGATCTTGATGCTTTGCAGCAATATTTCCAGCAACAACCGCCTAACCCTGCCAGCAAAGGGTTTAAATTTATTTTTGCTGAAGCCCTGGCAGAGTATGAGAATATTATGATTCTCTTTGATGGGCAAACCCAACCATTACAGCTGCCACCATTAAATTCCTCGGCACTGTCCAGCCGCAGCCTGTTTGGCACCTCGATTTCCAGCTCCCCCAGTAACGGTCCTGGCTCGGACGAACAGACTGGCGGCATGCCGAAACTGGATATTCGTGAGCAACTGAAAAATATTCAGAATTTACCCGTCATGCCGGACATGGCGCTACGCATTATGGAACTCAAGAGCAACCCTGACGCCAATATTGATCAACTGGTCGGAGTCGTTTCCATGGACGTCTCTATTTCGGCCCAGGTTATGCGGTATGCCAACTCGGCCCTGTTTGGTCAGCGTGGCAAAGTCAAAACGTTGAATGATGCTGTTTTCAGGGTGCTGGGCTATGAAAATGTTCTGCATATGGTGCTGGGCGCGGCCATGGCCAAGGCCTTCAAGCTACCGAAAAATGGTCCCCTGGGTGCGGACACCTACTGGCAAAACGCGACCTACAGCGCATCACTGGTGCAAAAACTGTCACGGGAACTGGACAAATCCCTGGGCGTAAAACCCGGTCTGGCCTATCTCTGTGGCCTGCTGCATAACATCGGCTATCTGGTGCTCGGTAGTCTGTTTCCCAGTGAATATTTCTGGTTCAACAAAGTCCTGAGCGCCAAGAAAGATACCCCGGTTATCGAAATTGAGCAGCGTCTGCTCGGCATCACCCATGTCGAGCTGGGAAAACAGTTGATGCAGTTATGGCATATGCCGGAAGAAATCATTTCGGTCATCGCCTATCATCATCAAACCGATTACGAAGGAGAACATGATAGCTATGTCCGTTTGTTAATACTGGCTGATCAGCTTCTTAAGGGACACAATATGTCCGATGCCGACACCGATGAGGTATCCGAAGTCCTGTGTAGCCAGCTGGGCCTCAGCAATGAGCAGCCCTATGAAGCCATGGATGAGGTGTTGCAATGCGGGCAAGAACTGGATGCCATTATCAAAAACATGACAGCCTGAAAAAGACCGGGATGCCCTTCCCTAACCTGGATAAACCACAAGATAAGTACCTTCACGAAATAATTTTCTGCAAAATGCACAGAAAATCATTTCTAAGGTACTAATGAGTTTGCTCCGACCGCCTCCCACTCTCTGGGTTACTGTTTTTTGTGTGGCCAACACCTCAGACCCGTAAGCCTCCAAGCCGTTTCATAGTTTGCTGCCGGTACCAGATCATTCCACTGGTAAAGGCTGCCGCCACCAGTAAGAGTCCCCCCAGACTGACCCACCACCAGAAACGGCCATTCACCGC
>DRJN01000428.1 GCA_011052165.1 Gammaproteobacteria bacterium | reverse complement strand
TCTGCATACGGATCGTCGTTTCTCGCGGCCTGCCAGATCACCCGTAGCTGATTGGCAAAACCCACCAATCCGGTAATCGCCGGTTTCTCCGATGTGCCGTTACGACCGCGAACGAGTTGCTGTGCCTGCCTTGTCTGTATCGTCAACCACACCTGGCCACGGAGGACTCCGGGCCCGCTTTGATCTTCAGTCGAGGTGGAGGCCTGGGTAGAATCAGTTTGTTCTGGAATCATCGGATTTACTGTCGACCCGTTTTCAGTGAGAGGCTTCTATCTCTCCATGAAACGAATTGACCGGCAAGTTTTAATTCAACCCTACCCTGTTGGGTTTTCCACAGAGGACCCAGTGGATAACATAGGGATAGGGATAATACCGTTCGATTTTTGGTACGGGCTAACCTTCATCAAGTGCTGACAGTGTCAGCACTTTGAGCGTCATTGTGACTCGTCGGTGTCACCCTGTTTAGTGGCCCGGCTCGGCATGCCGAGTGACTTACGCATCTGAGCAAGTGGGCCTTTGCCGGCTGCAATTTGTTTGCGCATTTCCTGGACACCGGTGTCTGGTGGGCGCACTGGCCGTGGCTGCCGCTTCTGACGGGCTTTCTCGCGGGCAATACGTTCTTCCCTGACTCTAATCCCAAGATTTTCCTTAAATTCGCCATTGTTCATAGCTTTACACAGACAAAACAGGAAGCTCATTTCGTCATAGAGCGGTTGCATGCCTTTTTCTTCCGAGCGGAAGCGGCCTTCCAGTTCGTCGAGAACAATCTGGCGCTGGTATGAAGCAACCAGGCTGAGATAGCGATCTGCCAGTTCACGCTGATTTTCGGACAGGCGTTTTGGGTAGATCAACGGGGTATTATTTTCCCCGGCGCCCGCGAAATTTTTTCGTTCCGCGCTCCGGGTAGTAGTAGTTTTTTTTAAATTACTACAACTACCCGGGTTCGATTTTTGGTGCACCGAATTTCGAACTCGGTCATTCACCAGGTTCGATTTTTGGTCCTGGTCTGAAACGCTGTTTTTACCGGGTGAATGGCTGCGTAGCTCAGCCATAACCTTTGCGCTAAAGGCGAAGAATCGCCGAGGCGTATCACTTTGGACCGCTTGTGCCGCTTCCATCCTGCGAACACGGGGGTCCTCAACTGCACAAACATCGAGGCCTGCCTGTATATCCTCATCGATGGATTCAAGTACCCCACTGGCGACAGCCCGCACGCGGGCATGGCCATTGGATTGTGACTCCCTCAAAAATTGCATGTAACCGGAATCAAGGTGGAGTGCGTCAACCAAAGGCAGTGGCTCGTCGTGCAGTGCGAACACATTGCCACGAAAGCGGCCACTGTTCTCGCGCAGCCTGGCGTACAGGGTCAACCACCGGGTTGCACGCAGGACAGAAATCGCCCGCGCCACGGTGGATTTGGAGGCGATATTTGCTGTTTTTCGGATGTAGTCATAGGTTGGGAAGGCAGTCGACCTACCCGTTTCTGCGGCCTGAAGCATAATCGCCATCCAAACCAGCTTGTCCACCGGTTCGAGTATGGGATCCTGTACCACCAGTGCAGGGAATGATGCATGCCGGTTTCCCAGGAACAACATCGAATCAGACCGTGACTGACGGTTGCCCCCTTCACTACGTTCGAGTGTGGCTTCTATCAGTGCATCAAGCGCACGCGTTTCCGGACGGATACCGACGGCCAGGTCATCCATTGCTGCCTTCTTGACCGATGGATTCTGACCCTGTTGCACCGCTCAGATCACCATACTGGGACCAGCGTTGTGTCAAGTTCCAGATAGCCCGCATCGAAACACCCGTCTTGGCATGGAGTTCAAGGTATTCGGATGCAGGCAGTGGATCATGCTCTTTACCAGCAACCTGTCGTTCCCATGCATGCCACAGCAGATGGGTACTTTCCTCATCAGGATCTGGAGGACGCCCGACCGATGGATTAACAGATAGCGTCCGGCGCAGGCGGCTATACTCCTTGGCGCCCAGACCAAAGAGCGTTTGCATCATTTCCAGTGGTGCATCCGCAGCAATCAGCGCCTGTTCCGTCTCTTCTGTTTCACGCTGCTGCCGAAGGTGATCCATCATGGGCCAATAGACTTCACGGTTAAGCGCAATGCTCAGGCAGTGCGCCCTTAAGGACTCGACCCGATAGAGATCGGCGAGTGTCATCTCCCGCAGGGCTTCGATTTCGCGTGGGCCAAAATTCATGTTGCGCAGCGCGATCTGGTCACCTTCTGCCAGGCAACGCAGTGCGTACATCAGGATGGCGGTAACCAGATCGGATTCTTTGGTGCCTTGCATCCCTTACTCCCAGAGCCGGATTCCGGATGATTCGGCCAGATGATGTATCTGGCGGTAGGTACTCATCAGGCTGAGTAAATCACTCCAGTCCTGTTCACCGAGCCGGCGCCAGAGCTGATAGCCGGTGTGACCCGGATCAAGCGTCCAGACACTATTGAACAGAAGACCTGCATCCTGCTGTTCGAGTGCCTGACGCAGGACCGACTCGACCGGCAATGTGGCGACAATGATTTCAACGGGTGCAACGGTCATTTCCGCACAGGCAGCGAGTTGCCACCAAACCATGGAGATCTGACTCAGGCTGTCATCATCGAGCTGGTCTGCCAGGGCAGGATCGGGAACATCGCGGAGAATGAATCCCAGGCCCCTGCCAGAAAGTGGTTCCACGAGGTCACTGAGGCCATTGCGTTGCGCCAGCCGTGCGGCCAGCGTCCAGGTCCGGGCGCGCAGTGATTTGATATCACCGGAACCTGGCTGCTCGTCATCAAGCAGTCTCTTTATAGTGGGATCCGGCTCCGACTCGAGCTCAGGCTCCGGTGGAATGCCAGGCTGTTGATCATGGATCTCGGCTGGTAACTCTGCTTGTGTCTCCAGGCTATCTGGCTCAACAGAACCCGACTCATTACACGTGATTTCCGGGTTCAGTTCCGAACCGGCAAGCCAATCCGTTTCGTTGCCTTCCGATTCTGCGTTATTGTCGTCTTCAAATTCTGGAATGGTCAGCTCGCGCCCTTCAATCTGAGCATCAAGTTCCACTCGGAGGGTGTGAACACTGATATCGGCCTGCTCAGCAATCTCGGTTTCGATGGCCGAACGTAGGAGATCAGTATCCCAGTCAGGATCATCGTAACGCTGGCATAACGTTGTGAACACCTGGTTGAATTCTTCTTCATCACCCAGACCCCGTTGTTCCCAGATTCTGCGTGCCGCCCGATCCAGAGCGCGTATCTTTTGCACCTGAGGCCGACCCAGTCCCGCATTCAATGCCAACGGAATCAACGGTAGCAACACGTGAACGGCATACCCCATTCGCGAGATCAACGTATCACTCACCGCGTAGCCGCCCTGCTTGAGGGCAGCCTCGAGTCGCCTTTGGGATAACGTATCGATATCGAGTTCTTCTTCGAGGAGTCGTTTGATGTCGAAGATGGCCAGCGCCTTGTCGATGAAGGTCAGACCACCACGAAGATCGTTTTCCCGAAGATGCGCCAGGAGGACATCCGATTCCCGGTTCCAGGGCTTGAATAAACACGGGACACGAGAAAACCGATCATCGCCGGTTTCCTCATACAGTTCCTTCAGTATCAGCAGACGGGTATTACCGCCAGAATGAACGATATAGTCAGCACTGCCCGGACGCTGAGTGATTACCAGCGGTTGATCGAGGCCGTTGATCCGTATCGATGCTTTGATCCGGTCGTACTCAGGGTTCTCGCTACGACGTGGGTTGCGTTCATAGGTCTTGATGCAACGCACATCCAGCAGCACAGATCCGATCTCATCGGTAGCTCCGTATGCCAGCTCACCACGAGATTCTGAGTCAGCCATTGATAGTACGATAAAGTGAGTGTTTTTTACCTTTCTTCTGATTTCTGTGGCAACCTGAACAGGCCACTCTCCGACGCCCGGCAGTTCGGTGCCCAATGGCGGTTCCACAACGACGGCACCGATAATTGAAGTAGTCGATACAGACAGGACAAGTTGCTCCAACTTGTTCCAATGGAGCAATAAAGTGCATGGTGCAATAGTCGCAAATCTGTCTGTACCAGAGGTGCATGGTTACCAGGCGAGGCACAAAGGATGCACGTGTCAGCGACAGGACCGGAGCATCGGTGATATCCAGATATGCCTCATAAACGTGGATTAAAACACTTGCCCCACTACACCCCGTATGTTCCAGTTGAACAAACAGATGCCACACCAGATTTGCATCCAGCATGCGTCGATTACTTTTCAGGTACCAAGTGTCTGTAAACGGTACCTGCCCCGGTGGCGAAGGCATGCCGGTAAGCCTTGCATAAAGACGACCGACGACTTTTTTTGTCAGCCCGGTCAATTGGCATACCAATGCAGCCCGCGCACCCAGCCGAACCAAATGAACCGCCTCAAGCGCTTTTTGCGCGTCGTTTACGATTTCAATATCGCCGGGAATACCTTGACCTCTATCCAGGTCAGCGGTGGCGGCAGACAGGTGATCGGGTTTGTCCGTAGACATTAAGAAATACCGGCAACAATCAGGAAAGCATGGCCAGGCTCGCAGCCTGTAGCACGGCATCGACTTCCTCAGGGTTTTCCTCCATGAGTGCCCTGAACAATCGGCGCCACCACATGGCGTCGCCACGGGCCACCAGTAAGGGCAACTTGACCTGAGCTATTTTTGCCAGAGAGTCGGTGTGCACCTGTGCCAGATGGCCGGCCAGTTCAGGCGGCAATCCCAGCAGTCGAGCTGCAATGTCGGGATCCTCACGAGCTATATCCCGAACGTGGATCAGGTATTGCAGATTGAAGCTGGCAAAATCGATTTTCATTTTTTTCTCCTTGCTGAACTTCCTCCTTGCGCATGTTAGCGGTAGGAACCGAAACTAATATGCCCGAAAGCATCCCCCACACGGCTCGCTTTCCCGCTTGATTTCCTGATCATCTCGGCGCTACGAAAACAAACCATGAAAGG
>DRJN01000427.1 GCA_011052165.1 Gammaproteobacteria bacterium | reverse complement strand
TCGACCAGGCGGGTATTCAGTTTCGCATTCTCAACGCCAGCAAGGGTCCGGCGGTGCGCGCCACCCGCGCCCAGGCCGACCGGCTGCTGTATAAACAGGCGGTGCGCAGCAAGCTGGAGAACACGCCGAATCTGGCTTTGTTCCAGCAGGCCGTGGACGATCTTATCGTCGAGCAGGACCAGGTGGTGGGCGTCATTACCCAGATGGGTCTGCGTTTTCATGCCCGTAGCGTGGTGCTGACGGTCGGCACCTTTCTGGGGGGCCGCATTCATATCGGCCTGTCGAATTTTGAAGGCGGGCGCGCCGGTGATCCGCCGGCCAATGCCCTGTCTCGCCGTTTGCGCGAGCTGCCTTTTCGGGTCGAACGGCTCAAGACCGGCACCCCGCCGCGTATCGACGCCCGCACTATCGACTACAGCCAGCTCGAAGCCCAGCCCGGCGATGATCCGCTGCCGGTGTTTTCCTTTATCGGTTCAGTGGCCGATCACCCGCGGCAGGTGTCCTGTCATATCAGCGCTACCTGCGAGCAAACCCATGACATTATTCGCCAGGGTCTGGATCGCTCGCCGATGTACAGTGGCGTCATCGAGGGTGTGGGGCCGCGCTACTGCCCCTCCATCGAAGACAAGGTGGTGCGCTTTGCCGAACGTGATTCACACCAGATTTTTGTCGAGCCGGAAGGTCTGGACAGTAACGAAGTATATCCCAACGGCATTTCCACCAGTCTGCCGTTTGATGTGCAACTGGCTTTTGTGCAGACCCTCAAAGGCTTCGGCCAGGCGCAGATCACCCGTCCCGGCTATGCGATTGAATATGATTTTTTCGACCCGCGGGATCTAAAACCATCGTTGGAAACCCGGCATTTGCACGGCCTGTTTTTCGCCGGCCAGATCAACGGCACCACCGGCTACGAGGAAGCCGCCGCGCAGGGTCTGCTGGCCGGGCTGAATGCGGCGCGTCAGGCCCGTGGCCAGGCGAGCTGGTGCCCGGGTCGGGACGAAGCCTATTTGGGCGTGATGGTGGACGATCTCATTACCCTGGGTACGCGGGAACCCTACCGCATGTTTACCAGCCGGGCCGAATACCGTCTGCTGTTGAGAGAGGACAATGCCGATCTGCGTCTCACCGAAAAAGGCCGGGAATTAGGTCTGGTAGACGATCAGCGCTGGCGCCTGTTTAGTGACAAACGCGAGGCCATCGAGACCGAGCGGGCGCGGCTACAGGCGACCTGGTTGCGCCCGGCGGATCTTTCGCAGACCGAGATGCAGCGGGTCTTTGCGCAGCCCCTGGGTCGTGAGGCTAAGCTCTGGGACCTGTTGCGGCGACCCAGGGTCAGTTATGCCGGACTCATGAGTCTGGCGCAGGCCGGGCCGTCTGTGGACGCTATCTGTGTTGCCGAGCAGGTGGAAGTGCAGGCTAAATATGCCGGTTATATCGATCGCCAGCAGGAGGAGATCGCGCGCAATCGCCGCCAGCAGGCGCGCGCGTTGCCCGAGGATTTTGACTATGGCTCCGTCAATGGGCTGTCCACCGAGGTCTGTGATAAACTGCAACGCAGTCAACCCGCGACGCTGGGACAGGCGGCGCGCATTCCCGGCATCACCCCGGCAGCGATTTCGCTGCTGCTGGTGTATCTGAAAAAACGGGCAGGATAACCCACGCAAGGGAGAGACGATGAAACGGTATTTACTGATAGGTTTAATGCTGCTGCTGGCGCCACTGGCGATGGCCAAGGGTAATAATGGCCTGATTTCAATAAAGAGCGCGCATAGCGTCAGTGTGACGCTGGATCGCCTGGAAGGCTTGTTGACGAAAAAGGGGATTACCATCGTGACCCGTTGGCGGCATGATGCGGCGGCGAAAAAAGTGGGTATCGCCCTGCGCCCGACCGAGTTGCTGATTTTCGGTAATCCGAAACTGGGCAGCCGTTTTTTCACCAGCCAACAGACGGCCGGTATCGATCTGCCGATGAAGGCCTTGGCCTGGAAAGATAAAAACGGGCAGGTCTGGCTCACTTACAACGATCCGCAATATATCGCGGATCGGCACGGGATCAAAAATCGTGCTGCAACGGTTAGAAAAATGACGGCTGCCCTGAAGTATCTGATGAATGCCGCCGCCCGGCCTTAAGGATAGCGTGGCCCTGGCGCACCCACTGGCCGCCGGGCTGGCCGAGGGCCTGGAGAAGATGGGGCTGGAACTTGGCGAGGCGGTGCAGGCGCAGCTGTTGGCGTACCTCGATTTACTGGCAAAGTGGAACCGCAGTTATAATCTCACGGCGGTGCGCAAGCCAGAGCAGATGCTGGTGCGTCATTTGTTCGACAGTCTGGCGATCCATCCGTTTCTCAGGGGGCCACAGATCCTGGATGTGGGTAGTGGCGCAGGCCTGCCGGGCATTCCGCTGGCGCTGGCCTGCTCCGGCCATGATTTCACCCTGCTTGACAGCAACAGCAAAAAAACCCGATTTATCACTCAGGCCGTGGCAGAACTGGGGCTGGACAACGTGACTGTGGTACAGTCACGTGTCGAGGCCTATGAAGCGGCCGGATTCGACACGATTGTCTCACGGGCTTTTTCCACGTTGGCGGAATTCGCCCATGGTGCGCAGCCCCTGTTAGCGGCAGATGGAATTTTACTGGCCATGAAGGGCGTGTATCCAGATACTGAGCTGGCCGAACTGCCCGCACCGTTCAGACGGGTGCAGACTATCCAGTTGCAGGTGCCGGATCTGGATGCAGAGCGTCACCTGCTGATTATTCAGAGGGATTAAATTTTGAACACAAGCGAAACCCGGGAACAAACTGAAATGCCTGATGCCAGGAAAACCTGAATGAGCAAAATCATCGCCATTGCCAACCAGAAAGGCGGCGTTGGCAAAACAACTA